>NC_023035.1:300000-380000 GCF_000507245.1 Salinispira pacifica
GGAGTGAAGATGAATATCTGCTTTGAATGTCCTCAGTTCCTGAGAGTCCATGACGGCGCCGATCCCGATACGGTCAGGCCGGAAAGAACTGTCGGTACAGCTTCCCGGATACGGTGAATTGGTCCTCGGTGCTGAGGAAAATGGCGATGCCTTCTTCTTCAGCAGCTTTGATCATTTCCTGCGGCACAGGGCGGCTGTTGCAGATAATGATGCATGGTGCACCGTAGAGGGCTGCAACCGCCACGGTGTTTTTGTGTGACTGGATGGTGATGAGAGCCTGGCCTTCTTTGGCATTGGCCATTACATCCGAAAGGAGATCAGAGCAATAGGCCCCGTTGATCTCAGCTGCTTCGGCCTCCTGCTGGACGGTTTCGCAATTCAGAAGCTCATTGAGTCTGGTAAGCGGCAGATTCATTTTTCCTCCTCATGTACCGGCCCGACGGGGGGTGTTGGATCCTCCAGCCGGAAGCCCGCATGTACAATCGTGCCTTCAGGACAGGATTGTATATTGAAATCATCTGAAACCCGCCTGGCATTAGGAAGCCCCATACCGGCCCCGAATCCCAGGCTGCGGATCCATTCTGTTGCGGTGGAGTACCCTTCTGTAAGGGCCTGCTCAATGTCCTGGATTCCCGGCCCCCGATCCTCGGCGGTGAGAAGAATTCGGTCCGGAGACATGGTGAAGCGGATACTTCCCCCTTCCGAGTGGACAACCTGGTTCATTTCAAGTTCATAACTGGCCACTGCAACCCGCCGGATCAGCTTTCGGGAAAGCTGGGGGAAGCGGTTGCGCAGGAATTTCTTGATCTCTGTGCTTGCCTTCCCAGCTTCTTCAAAATCGAACTTTCGGGTCTGCCACTCCATGGCAACCCCCGGATCCCCCCTGGAGTCGACGATTTCCCGAGCCCCGGATTCGGCGGATGGGCTGTTCCCGCCGGAGTCTGCGTCCGGGGTATTTCCGATGCTGGTGGTGGGCAGGCTGTAGAGGGATGATTTGGGATGAAGCCTTCGCTGCTCTTCAATCCGTTCCAGTTCGCTGTTCATCTTTAAAAGAAGGTGCACAATTATGTCTCTGCTGGTAATGATTCCCACAAGTTCCCGCTCTTTGCTGAGTACGGGAAAGCGGCCGTAACGGTATTTTTCCATATAAGAAATGGCGAAGCTCAGGGGCATGTCGTCTTCAAGCACGATGAGATTTCTGCTCATCCGTTCTGATGCAGGATCAGCGATGTATCCTTCACCCAGGGCCTGCATAATGTCATCCATACTCACAATTCCCACCAGACGGCGTCCGTCGACAATGGGTACTCCGGTAATTCCGTTTTCCTTCATTTGAAGCTGAATATGACTGAGCGATGTTTCCCTGCCGGCGGTAATCAGATGAGTGTTCATTACATCCCGCACCTTGAGATCAAACATCATCTCAATAATCAGCGAAGGGCTCTCATCTGTATCCAGCGGGAATCGGTTCATATGTGCCGGCCTTCCGCTGTCAGAGCGGTCCCGAGAATATAACAGACCTTGAACATGGGGTATGGGGTGCTGATAAGGCTTATATTGAATTCTTCTGCAAAATCCACAAGTCTCTGCTGGGGTTGTTTGCCGTTCACCAGAAGCACAGCCCTGGCGCCCACAATATCTGCGGTTCTGGCAACCTGATCCGAGGTAAGACTGGTAATGAGGACGAAATTTTCCGAATCCACGGTGAGCACGTCGCTCATCAGATCGCTTGCTACAAAACTGTCAATTTCTGCTTCATTATATGTGCTGCACCGGAAAAAATGCTTTGCTTCCAGCAGCTCAAGTATATGCTGATAATTCATGCGTCGTCCTGAACCTGTTCCATTTCATTCATATTTATCAGGTAAAACAGATTTTCCAGTTCCAGACCGATATTCACGGTGTGTACCGTGCAGTTTTTAGGACAGTTTGGACGGTCGCATTTTCCCTGACATTTCAGTTCCACCGGAGTGAAGTTGAGCACGCCTCTGATTCCGGCTTGAAGCATCTGATCAAACACGTCATTGGCTGCCGGTTCGGGAACCGAGATTATTGCCACTTCTATCTCATTTTTTTTCACGAACTCTTCCATCTCCTCCATGGGGAGGATGGGGATATGGGCTTCCCTGTCGATCTTTGCTTCTGAATTATCGAAGCCTGCAATTATATTGATGCCTTCCTTGGGGAACTCCCGGTATGCCATGAGCGCCTGGCCGATGCGGCCGCAGCCCGCCACGATAACCCGTTTACTGTCCCGTTTTCCCAGCTGGTCCTCCAGCTTCTGCATGAGAACATCTATATTGTAGCCACCCCGCTTATTTCCGGTGATGTTGATTTGGCTGAAATCTTTCCGTACAACCGCAGGGGTAACGCCCAGGGCATCTCCCAGATTATTTGAAAAAACATTCACGATCCCCAGGGTCTTCAGCTTCCGCAGAACCCTCAGGTAACGCACCATTCGAAGGATCATTCCCTTACTCAGTTTATCAGGCATATGCTCACTCTTTTTTAGAAAAATGTTATGCTATTCACAATAAATTAAAACAATTATATATAGATGTGAACAAAACTTCAATTAAAAATATTGTAAGTTTCTATTAATATACCTGTTTTTAATATAGAAAGATGTTGCACAACAAATCACTTGATTGTACACTCATGAGCGTACCAGAAAGCATGAGAGATAGGTTCCCGCAACCCTTCTTTCCGGAGCTCCGGCTTTCGGAGAGAAGGGGCTATCCTCAATATGAGAAATCCCCCGGATTAATCCTGCAAGTACCGGCAGGAGCTGCGTTCCGGGAGGAATTCTTTCTTTGCGGATTGAAACCACACGGACGAGGAGGTTCCATGGCTGCTACGGCTGAAACTCTCGAAATAACTCCGGCTCTTCAGGAATTCGTTGACGAATGGAAGGAAAAGCCCGGAAACCTCATCATGATCCTGCATAAAACCCAGCAGGAATTCGGATATATTCCACGGAAAATTGCCAAGGATCTGGCCAAAGAGCTGGAAGTACCCCTGGCGAAAATCTACGGCGTAATCACCTTTTACCATTACTTCAAGCTGGAGAAACCCGGAAGGAATATTATTTCTGTCTGCATGGGTACTGCCTGCTATCTGAAAGGCGGCAAGGATATTATTCAGGAGTTTGAAAACCTTCTTGGGGTGGGAATAAATACCACCACCGATGACGGGGAATTTTCTCTTGAAGCAGTTCGCTGTGTCGGATGCTGCGGCCTTGCTCCGGTGGTAACCGTGAACAACGAGGTCTACGGCAAGGTCGGCACGGAAGATCTTGCGGATATTATTGCCAAGCATCGCGGTGAAGCCGACTCATAAGGGGCGGGTGAGAGTCCGGTGCATTATCATCTGACGGATTATCTGATGGATCTGGTCCACAATGCCATTGAAGCCGGATCAGATCATATCACTGTGGATATTCATCAGGATGATGCACAAGGTGTTCTTGAGCTGACCGTCCGGGATAACGGCCCGGGAATGGATGAGGCCCTCCAGCGGCGTGTCCTTGATCCGTTTTGTACCGACGGGAAAAAACATCCCGAAAGGCGGATGGGGCTGGGCCTGGCTTTTCTGAAACAGTTGCTGGATATGACCGGAGGGACGTTCAGTCTCCGGTCCGAACCCGGGGAGGGAACCCGGGTCCACTGCAGATTCAATCCGGGGCATATAGACTGTCCGCCCCTGGGGGATCTCAGCGGAAGCCTGATGGCCCTGTTCAGTTACCCGGGGTCATTTGAACTTGAACTGAACCGGAGTAGGGGAGACTTACAATACCGGGTGTACCGTTCCGAACTGCACGATGTGCTGGGAGGATTTGATGATCCCGAATCCCTGTCACTCCTGAATCAATTTTTGGAATCACAGGAGGATTTCCATGGCGAAACTGACCCTTGAGGACCTTCGCAAGCTTCGCAATGAAAAGAAGCAGGAAATGGATATGCGGGACACCGCCAATAAAACCATTCAAATTATTGTGGGTATGGGAACCAGCGGAATAGCCGCCGGAGCCAAGGATACCCTGAAAGCCTTTACAGATGAACTTCAGCGTCACTCTCTTACCCAGGTAAGTCTCCGGCAGGCCGGGAGTCTTGGGCTGGATCATGCCGAGCCGGTTGTTGAAGTGAAAATGCCCGATATGCCCGACACCATCTACGGAAAGGTCAACCCTGACGTCGCCCGCCAGATTATTCAGCAGCACATCCTCGATAAACAGCTGGTGAACGAGCATGTGTTCGATCGCCCTTCGGTGGATATTATCACTGAAGATGCGGATAAGGGGGCAAACTGATGGCATATAACCAGTATATTCTTGTCTGCGGCGGAACGGGATGCGAATCCAGTAAAGCCGACGATATTTATCAGAACCTGAAACAGAGTGCAGAAGAGCATAAAGTTGAGAAGGATGTTCAAATCGTGAAAACCGGCTGTTTCGGTTTCTGCGAAAAAGGCCCCATTTGTAAGGTCCTTCCCGATGAAAGCTTTTATGTGGAAGTAAAACCTGAAGACGCCAAAGATATTATCGAAGAGCATGTGGTAAAAGGACGGCAGGTTGACCGGCTTCTCTACAAGGAAGAAGGCACCCATGCCAAGAGCATTGAGAACATCAGCTTTTATCAGAAGCAGGTGAGGATCGTGCTCAGGAACTGCGGATTTATAAATCCTGAAAACATCGAAGAGTATATCGCCCGGGAAGGGTATGCAGCACTGGAGAAGGTGCTTTCCGAGATGAAACCCCAGGATGTTATCGAAGAACTGAAGGCTTCGAAAATACGGGGCCGGGGTGGAGCGGGGTTCCCTACCTGGAAAAAATGGTCCTTCACCAAAGATGTGGACGCCGATCAGAAATATATTGTGTGTAATGCCGATGAAGGTGACCCCGGCGCATACATGGACCGTTCGGTCCTTGAAGGGGATCCCCATTCGGTACTGGAAGCAATGGCCATCGCCGGATATACCGTCGGCGCAGATAAGGGCTTTATTTACATCCGTGCCGAGTATCCCCTGGCCATCAACCGATTGGAAATAGCCATCGCACAGGCCCGTGAAATGGGGCTGTTGGGTAACAATATTCTGGGTACGGATTTCAGTTTCGACATTGAAGTGCGTCTTGGTGCCGGAGCCTTTGTCTGCGGTGAAGAAACCGCCCTTCTTGCTTCCATCGAAGGAAATCGGGGAATGCCCGTTCCCCGTCCTCCCTTCCCTGCTGTGAAAGGTTTGTGGAATCAGCCTACGGTGATCAACAACGTAGAGACCTGGGCCAACATTCCGGTAATCATCAACCGCGGAGGAGACTGGTTTGCGGGAATCGGTACCGATAAATCCACCGGCACAAAAGTCTTCGCCCTTACCGGTAAAATCAATAACTCGGGTCTGGTTGAAGTTCCCATGGGAACTCCTCTGAAAGATATTGTGTACAATATCGGCGGCGGTATTCCCAAAGGAAAGGCGTTCAAGGCGGTACAAACCGGAGGTCCTTCCGGCGGCGTGATTACATCAGATTACATTGATGTGCCCATCGACTATGAGCATCTTGCGGAGCTGGGCTCCATCATGGGCTCCGGCGGAATGATCGTCATGGACGAGGACGACTGTATCGTTGATGTGGCAAAATTCTACCTGGGATTCACCGTTGAAGAATCCTGCGGGAAGTGTGCTCCATGCCGAATCGGCGGCCGGAAGCTCTACAATATTCTGGACAGGATCACCAAGGGACAGTCCAGCATGGATGAGCTGGAAACAATCAAGCAGATCGGTCACGCCATGCAGCGGGCCAGCCTCTGCGGACTGGGACAAACTGCACCCAATCCGGTTCTTTCCTCCATGAAGTACTTTGAAGACGAGTATCTGGCACACATAAAGGACGAAACCTGTCCTTCCGGAGTGTGTAAGGATCTTGTTCACTATGAAATTGATCCGGAGAAATGTATCGGCTGCGGTCTCTGTGCCCGGAAGTGTCCGGTGAATGTAATCAGCGGTGAAAAGCGTCAGCCCTATGTCATCGATCAGTCGGGATGTATCAAGTGCGGGGAATGTTACAACGCATGTAAATTCCAGGCCGTTCTGGTGAAATAAGCGGGAGGATAAACAACCATGGTAAATGTGAAAATAAATGGAATTGATGTGCAGGTCGAAGAGGGAACCACCATTCTCGAAGCTGCAAAACAGAATCAGATCAAGGTTCCCACCCTGTGTTACCACCAGGATTTGGAACCCTGGGCAGCCTGCGGAATCTGCGTGGTGAAAACCGAGGGTTCCCCCAAGATGGTGCGGGCATGTGCAACTCCGGTTCATGAAGGTGCGAACTATCTCACCCACGATGCGGAAATTGTTGAGGTGCGAAAAAGCGTTGTAGAGATGATACTCTCCAACCATCCCGACGACTGCCTGTACTGTCCCCGGAACCAGAACTGTGAACTCCAGCGTCTTGCCCAGGAATTCGGTATCCGGGAACAGCCATTTGAAAAGAATCTCCGGGAACTGCCCGTTGACGATTCCACCCCTTCCATCATTCTTGATCCTGAAAAATGTGTGCTGTGCGGACGCTGTGCCAAGGTCTGCCAGGACATGCAGAATGTATGGGCCCTGGAATTTATCGGCCGGGGGGATGAAACCCGTATTGCAGGAGCCGGAGATATTCAGCTGAACGAAACACCCTGTATTAAGTGCGGTCAGTGTTCAGCCCATTGTCCTGTTGGCGCCATTTACGAAAACAGCCAGTGCGGGAATGTGTGGAATGAACTGAGACAAACCGACAAGCATGTGGTGGTTCAGGTTGCTCCGGCGGTCAGGGTCGCCATAGGCGAGGCCTTCGGCAATGCCCCGGGAACCATCATGACCGGACAGATGTACGCCGCCCTGAGGAAAATGGGATTTGATGCGATTTTCGACACCAACTTTGCTGCGGACCTCACCATTATGGAAGAGGCCACGGAGTTTGTATCCCGATTCACCAAGGGAGAGACTCTCCCGCTGATTACCACCTGCTGCCCAAGCTGGGTGGACTATCTGGAAAAATACTACTCGGAAATGATTCCTCATTTTTCCACAGCCAAGAGTCCCCAGATGATGATGGCATCCATGATCAAGAGCTACTACGCCGATCAGAAAGGAATTAAGCCCGAAGATATTACCGTGGTGAGCATTATGCCCTGTACTTCCAAAAAATATGAGATCACCCGTGACGATCATATGTTTTCTTCCGGAATCCAGGACTGTGACTATGTTCTTACCACCCGGGAATTCAGCCGTATGATCAAGCAGGCGGGAATCGATTTCAACAGTCTGCCCGAAGAAGAGGCTGATAATCCCCTTGGAATGTACACCGGCGCGGGAACCATATTTGGGGTTTCGGGGGGAGTTATGGAAGCCGCTCTGCGAAGCGCATACAATATGGTTACCGGAGAAGACCTGACCCAGGTGAATTTCCAGGCAGTCCGGGGAATTGAAGGTATCAAGGAAGCCGAGATCGACATTAAGGGAACCAAGGTAAGAGTCGCAGTAGCTCACCAGATGGGAAACATCGAAGAGGTTCTTAAAAGAGTGAAGAAAGCCCAGGCCGAGGGAGGCGAGATCCCTTATCATTTTATTGAAGTGATGGCGTGCCGGGGCGGCTGTATTGCCGGCGGCGGTCAACCCTACGGTGCCACCGATGAAATCCGTCAACAGCGGATTGACGGCTTGTATGCTGATGACACCAAGCAGAAGATCCGCATGAGTCACCAAAATCCATATATTCAGAAAATCTACAGTGATTTCCTGGACAAGCCGGGCAGTGAAAAGGCCCACAAGTTTCTTCACACCCATTATACGCCCCGGCCGCTGTATCAGAAGTAAGAGTCAACATTCCTCCTTAGAATTTCCGGCGGGGCCCAGGCCCCGCTGTCTTTGTATCTAAAAAAAAAGCAGTGCACCAAAGCTTGTGAAAAAAGTATATTTCGAAAAATTCGACCGTACCGGTGGTGTCGGGTGATTTTCCGGCACTAAATATGTTGTTTTTTGCTGGAAAACCTAGTGCTTCACAAGCTTCCGTGCACTGGTCGTCGTTTTTGCTGCGCCAACCCCATGATTTTCCTGCGGATATCTTTTAGACTATGCAATATGACTGCACAGTTCAGCATCGTCAGCCGGAGAGTCTAACCATGGAAATACGGGAAATACAGGCATTCATAGAAGGAAAAGATACTGACTCAAATGCCTTGCGAACCCAGCTGGCTCATTTGGTGAAAGCCCACCGTGTTCAGGCTGAGCGGGAAAAGAAGCTGAAGGATGAATTACAGGGGGAGAAGGAAGAAAACCGAAGACTCATTCATCTTTCCTCAATTCACCCTGACACCATGCTTCCCCTCTACCGGGAATATCTGAAAGATATGAATATCCTACTTGAGGGGCTGGATCCCCGGGTAAACAGTTTTGCCCTGGTCCACTTTATGATTAAGGATCATACAGACCAGCAATACAGTTCCTACAATGTCCGGAAACCTCTGATGTTCAAGACGGTAATGAAGCTTCAGGACCTGCTGCTGCAAGGTGAAACCCTTTACCAGGGAGAGCGCCTGGAAGATCTGATTCTTTATGTGCCTGCTCTGGAAAAAGAGGAGTTTCTCAGGGATCGGCTGCTTACCCGTTTTCTCCCGATCATCAGTGCCCGGCATCAGACCGGGAGCGGCGAGCTGCAGTTTGACTGTCATATGGGCATGGTGAGATATCCGGATCACGGTACGAGTCTCAATGAGCTGAATTCCAATCTCGAGTTTGCACTCCAGGAAGCTGTGAGGGAAAAGCAGAGTCTGATTCAGTACAACACGGATATCGGCGAGATTCAGCGAAAGAATCTCATTATTCAGCGAGATCTGAGAAAGGAAAAGGAAGAGAGCTTCGCCGGTCTGGAACTTCGCTATCAGCCCTTTGTAAATTCCGGGAACCGGGTTGTGGGCTGTGAGAGTCTGGTTCGCTGGAACCATCCGGAGTTCGGGTTTATTTCCCCGGAGAAATTTATCCGCATATCGGAACAGACGGGAGATATAAAAATGCTCGGCCGCTGGATTCTGTATCAGGCCCTGCAGGATCTTAAGCGCTGGTTGAAGGCCGGGCTGGAAGATATCTATGTTTCGGTGAATCTGTCCCCCGTGCAGTTCACCCATAAAGGCTTATCCGAAGAGATTATCAGAATGATGAAAGCCATCGGTCTGGAGGGAAGATACCTAAAACTTGAGATTACCGAAGGTGCGATTATGGCGGATCCGGAAGAATCCACCATGATAATCAAGAATCTTCAGAATTATGGCATCCGCATTGCCATAGACGATTTCGGAACCGGATACTCTTCCCTGAATTATCTCATGAATTTGCCGATAAATACTCTGAAACTCGATAAGTCCTTCGTGGATGATGTGTTGAATAACAGCCGAAATCAGGAAGTCGTTCGAAGCATCATTAATCTGGGGGACAGCTTAGGAATGGAACTGCTTGCAGAAGGTGTGGAAAGCAAAGATCAAAAAGAGTATCTGTTTGCCCAGGGTGTTCACTACATTCAGGGATACTACTATTCTGCCCCGGTCACATCAGGGGAATTCGAAACCATCATCGGGGATCCGGACTATTTCCAGGATAAATAGCTCATCGGCTGAATACTCCGGACACAGGTTCAGCGGGGTTCTGAGCGGTTGGCATCTCCCGGCAGGGCGGGTTTTCGCAATGATTACACTGTTCGTCCTGGTCTTCCTGATTCCCACGGAGATACATTCTCAAAACTCTCAAGAAGGGATTCCGGATTCCCGCACAGGTGAAAACCGGGCTGAGGGTACCCCAGCCGGAGGAAACAGTAACGAAGGGCTCCCGGGGCTGAACAGAGAGGAGCTTCTGCAGATTCGGGAAATTGAGGCGCTTCTGGATGAAGAAGGCAGATTTCTCGCAGGCCCCATAGAAATACCCCGGGCGTCAGAAGTGGGGCAGATGCTTCCCCGGGTCCTGGAAAACCGGGGTGTGCCGCTGCGCATGTTTCCTCTCCGTGGTGAAGAATCATGGATGGATGATGTGGTCTTCTTCTACGATGACTACAGCTACCTCTACTGGTATGAGGATCGGGTCTGGCAGATACGCTTTGATTACCGCTATGCATCTGCCATAGCCGGAGTTCGGATGGGGATGAATATAGATGAGGTGAGTTCAATTCTCGGCCCACCCAGATATATGGGAAACAGCAGCCTCTATTATGATCTGGTTGACCCCGGGTATCCGCTCAGGGCAAGATTTGTATTCGAAGAAAATATTCTCAAGGATGTGTACATCTACCGAAGCGATTTCTAATCCGTTTCACTAACGTAAAACATTCTGTTCATATGAGGAAAAACCATGTCGCGTATTTGTCTGACGCTTCCGGGGCCCGATGCAGGAGCCGACATCCGCTTCGCCGGAGATTATCAGGGCTGTTATCAGGCCCTGGAACTGAGATTGGACCTGCTCGAAAACCCTGTAGCTGACGCCCTGGAAATTTTGAGTTTTCTGGGGGAGCAGAATTCCGTTATGGAAACCCTGGGGAATGATCCGTCGCTGATAATGACTCTGAGGAGAGTTGAGGACGGGGGCCGGTTTTCTGGAAGTGTACAAGAGCAAACCGAGCGTATCAGCGCAATTCTTGAATCTCTTCAGAATACTGCCGGTCATACCTGGAGCAGAATCCAGCCCGTTCTGGCAGTGGACCTGGAAGCAGACTCCGCTCTGGATCAGTTTGCAGGTTCACTTGGCAGAAAGCATGTGACCGTTATCCGGTCTCTACACGATTTTCAGGGAACCCCGCACGATCTGGCCTCGCTTCTGGAGCACTGTGCTTCACAAGGGGATATTCCCAAGCTCGCGGTAATGCCCGGAGGTCTGCATGATCTTACAAGGATATTTCAGGAAGGAAGAAAGTATGCCCGGCGCCGCCCCGGTAAGCGGTTCATTCTCCTGGGGATGGGAGAGTATGGTATTCCCAGCAGAATTCTGCCGGAACGGATCGGAAGCTATTTGAGTTTCGCTTCTCCAGGAGAAGGGGTTGCTCCCGGGCAGATGGATTGCCGGGAGTTGCATGAAAGCTTTCGTGCCCGGAAGATCAATCCCGATACGCCCATCTTTGCGATTATCGGAAACCCCGTATCCCACAGCCGTAGTCCGGAAATACACAACGGGAATTTCCGGCGTGACCGGCGGGAGGCATTGTACATTCCTCTCCTTTGCGATGATCCCGAAGAAATTCCCGCTTTTGCTCTGGAAGCAAATCTTCTGGGGGCTTCGGTAACCGTGCCCCATAAGGAGGCGGTGCGGAGGATTCTCCAGCACGAGGACGATGAGGTCTCAGCCGTTGAAGCCTGCAATACTATTATTCGCGATTCCCGGGGATGGACGGGGCTGAATACGGATGTCAGCGGGTTTATTCAGCCCATTATCCCGGTCCTCAGAGAAATCAGAGAGTCCCGGGGCGAGGTGAAGGCGGCGGTGATTGGAGCCGGCGGTGCGGCCAAGGCTGCGGCATATGCTCTTCTGAGAGAAGGCTGTGAGCTCATAATTCTCAACCGTACGCCCCGCCGGGCAGAAGAGCTGGCGGAGCAGCTATCTTCAATCTTCCCGGGGAAGGTTATCAGCGGAGTACTTGGTCCTGATTCAAGGTCTTTGCTGCAAACATACCGGTATATGATTGTCCAAACAACAACTGTGGGTATGGCTCACGGTCATGCCGGGGATCCCCTATCATTTTACGATTTTACAGGAGATGAATTTCTCTATGATATTATTTATACCCCTGCGGTTACAGAACTTATGGGGCGGGCCGAAAATGCCGGATGCAGAACCAAAAACGGATGGGAAATGTTTCAGAGACAGGCTGCCCTTCAGGCCCGGCGTTCTCCAAAGTTATTGACGAATATGTGAAGCGTCGCGTATAGACTCTGATGCCGACGGACCAGCTCCGGTAAGCCCCGGTCTGCCTTGTTCTGCCCTGGAGCCTGGGGCTGGATGAAGGCTGTTGGAAGCCGTTTGGGTTGGTTGGAGCCGATTGGAGTTGACTACAGCCGGTTAAAAAGGCTCCCCTTGAGCCGGCGTATCAATTTTGCCTTGCTGATGGGAATAACCGTGTCCTGCTGGGAAGGCAGCAGTTTTCCTTCAAGAAGATCGCTTCCCCGGCCGGGTTTCTTAATAATTCTTCCGGGACGAATCAGCATGGGAATTTCGTTTCCCGAGCTGAAAAATTCCAGCAAATCATGATCCCCCAGGGCCATTTCTATGAGCCGAAGCTTGGAATTGTAATTCAGGCCCCTTGCCTCGGTGATGTCCGGGCGAATTATTTTTGGATCGATCTGTTCTTTCCGGAAAATGAGATTATTGTCCACCCTGAGAATCAGCTCCTTTTCCGCATCTTCGCTGAGGCCCATGTTTCGGACAAATTCCCGTAGAGCTTCTTTTTTCTCTTCCGTAATTTCCGGTTCGCCGCCGGAAAGCGTAATTTCTTCATCCCGTTCACCGGAACTGTGGGTGCGCTGAGACTTTTGCCTTCCGGAACCTGTGAGAGTGTCCAGATGAAGGGGTTCGGGAGGAGGGAAAAACGGACCTTCGTCACTTTCAATTTTATCCAGAAGCTGGGCAACCCGAATTCCGTTTTCTTCAAGGAGATCGACCCAATCCAGGTTATGCATCGGGAAGAGGAAATTTCCACCGCCAAGATTGAGCACGTCCTCCCGGGAATCGCATACATGCTCAATGATCGCCGAGCTGGATTCACTGCTTTGAATAAGGTACCCGGGCCGGATCTGAATGGAAAGATATTCACCCACCCAGCTTTCGATGCTGAATATCACATTTTGAGGCAGGTGATGACCGCTGAGATTCTCCAACCCTTCCCTGATTTCTTCACCCGTGTATCCGGCGCTCATGGCCCGGAAGAGGCTTTCTTTTGAAAGTTCGAAGCGTGAAACCATGTCATACTGGGTAAGGCGGCTTGCTGCGGCCACTGCGCTTCTGTGAATGAAGGATCCCCGGGGCTGCATGGTAATATGGTAGTCGCTTTGAATTACCACCCCCGGTCCCTGCTCATCTTCATCCCCGGATATAAAAAGTTCTTCAAGAACAGGATTGACGGTAAGCTCATTCTGGTCGGGGATGAGGAGATCCAGGTCTTCCATAAGACGGATCATCAGCCTGGCTGAATAATTCAGTTTGCTTCCGTCAAGTTCAAGATGAATGATTCGGGCTGCTGTTTCACGGCTGTAGGCTCTTCCCGGTGAAAACTTCCCGAGACTTCTAAACAGAAATTCACCGGCGGTTTTCAGCTCCTGCTGTATGAGGAATAGAGACTCATCCCCCGGCTCCAGCAGACTGTGATCCTGCTTCTGCAGGCTCATGATATAGGATGCCCAGTAATATACATGTCGCTCACTGATGGAGAGTTCGCCCCATTCCTTCCAGCGGGATATTTCACCGCGCACCTCCTGTCCTTGCTTCCGGATAAATCCCAGAATCGACAGGCTGAGGAAGAAGCGTTCGAAGCGGCTGTAGGTTCCCTGGGGAGACTCGGGAAAGAGTGCGGGAATCATATGTTCAAACCGGGTGTAGACAGCTTTTTTGAAGCTTCCGTCGGCTTTCAGCATAGATGGGTTTTCCAGGATCAGCGGCAGAACCGCGTGAAAGAGAGTATCATTCAGCCAGGGAAGAACCCGGTAGCTGAGCCGTGCGGGTTTTGAAGGAAAAAGGTTTTGTGTTCCCAGCCCCTTTTGTTTCAGCTCATCCGATAAATACGGATTGATACGCAGTTCGGCATTTTCCGGGTGTCTGAAAATGATCAGTCTGTCCTTCAGATTCAGCAGGCGACTGTAAAGCCGGCCGGGGTTAACCGTGTTGCCAAAGAACGAGATTATGGAATTCACATCATCACTGTGGAGAAGGTTGATTGCTGAAATCAATTCCATTTCTTCTGAACTGATGGATCCGGTGATCATCTGCCGGTTTTCCGGGTTCTGAAGAAAGAGAACAAGCTTTTCAATCAGATCGTGCTTGTTGTATGGGGTGGGAAACGGTCCCAGATAGTTTCTGATAACATTGAAAAAAACCTCATCGCTGAGAGTAAAGAGAAACTGCTTCCAAATCTGTTCATGCTTCGCCATATGTTGTCCGTATCTGCCTGAGTTTTCCCGTTTCAGGCGTCCCACACCTCTAGAAGATATGAATATCCCTGCTCGGCAAGGAATTTCTGACGGTTCATGCCGAATTCCTCCTCTACAGTATAGCGTGAAATGATGCTGTAGAAATACGCCGACTGTTCTTTCGGCCGGAGAATTCTCCCCAGTCGTTGCGCCTCTTCCTGGCGGGAGCCGAAGCTGCCGGATATCTGTACTGCTACCGAGGCATCGGGCAGGTCAATCGCGAAATTGGCTACCTTGGAAACAATAAGAACCCGGATTTTTCCATCCCGAAAATCCTGATACAATTCATCTCTGCGGCTGTTGGGAGTTTTTCCGGTGATGATGGGTGCGTCAATCCGTTTCCGCACCTCTTCCAGCTGTTCAAGGTATTGCCCGATGATCAGGATCTGATCCTGAGGATGGTGATGGATGAGATAATCCAGAATATCGTATTTGCGCTCATTTTCACTGGCGATCCGGTATTTCTTCCGCTTGTCTGCAGTGGCATACTTCAGCTGATCCTTGTCCGGCAGCTCCACCCGTATCTCCTTGCAGATAGCTTCTGAAATCCATCCCCTGCTCTCCAGATCCTTCCAGGGAACATCGAAACGTTTAGGGCCCACAAGAGAGAACACTTCCTTCTCCTTCCCGTCCTCCCGAACGAGGGTGGCGGTAAGGCCCAGTCTGCGTACCGCCTGGATTTCCGCGGTGACCCGGAAAATGGGGGCGGGGAGAAGATGAACCTCATCGTAGATGATCAGACCCCAGCTGCTTCTGGTCACCAGGTCGAAATGGGGGAAATCTCCGTCGATGTCGGGTCTCCATACCAGAATCTGATAGGTTGCAATGGTTACTTTCCGGATCTCTTTCCGCTGACCGCTGTATTCACCGATATCATCTTCACTGAGATTTGTTTTATCCAGCAGTTCCCGCTTCCACTGATGAACCGCAGATACATTGGGGGCAAGAATCAGCGTCTGGGTCTTGAGACGGGACATCACCTCAATTCCAACAATCGTCTTTCCGCCGCCGCAGGGGAGAACCACAGTTCCGTAGCCGGTACCCCCTTCCATGTTCCCCACGAATGAGTCTGCAGCCTGAAGCTGATAATCCCTGACATGAAATTCCCCTCCGGATACGGTCTGCTCCAGCTTCCCGATTTCCAGAGGCTCCCCCTCCTTGAGAGGGATGAGGTCATCAACGGGGTATCCCAGCTGAATAAGTTCCTGCTTGATATTTCCCCGCTGCATGGGGTGAAGATAAAACGATGCGCCGTCATCTTCCCGCCGGGGCAGCAGCAGTTTCTCCACACTCTTGGTGTTTTCAATGATTTTGTAAATATATGGATCATGGACTTGGAGTATCAGAAGTTTCCGGTCCCCGCCTGCATCCTCTTCCGACTCCCTGAGAGTAATGGTGCCGTACCGGTCCATGATTTCACCAATCTTGGTATCCAGTCCCGAGGGCATGGGATAGCGGCTGTATGAATCGAGCACCTTTAAAACGGTTTCGCTGCTGTACCCCGCAGCTGCCGCATTCCACAGGGACAGGGGGGTAAGGCGGTAGGTGTGAATGTGTTCCGGAGATTTTTCCAGTTCCGCAAAAGATGCGATATCTTTCCGCGCATCTTCTGCACGGGGGTCGTGAAGGTCCAGAAGTATGCTCTGATCTCCCTGAATTATAAGAGGGCTGCCTGCGCTGTTAAACATCATAACAGACTACCTGAAAATCACGGCAGGTTCAATTCGCCCAATGCAAGATAAGCCATCAGTCCTGCGCCGGTGACCAGAGCGGACTCATCCACCATCATATTGGGGCTGTGAAGGGGGGACGTCCAGCCCTTCTGTCCATTGCCTATCCCCAGATTATAGAAACAGCCGGGAATTTCCCGGTTATAGTATGCGAAGTCTTCAGCCCACATAACCAGAGGAAGTTCAACCACGTTTTCCTCTCCCAGATATTCCTTCGCCAGCTCCATACTCCTGCGTGTAAGAGAAGGATCATTTTCCAATACCGGGTAACCCCGTATAATTTCCAGGTCACAGCTTCCGCCCATGCTGGATGCCAGGGACTGTGCAATGCTTCGGATCTCTCCCAGAGCACGTTCCCTCCATTCTTCATTCACGGTGCGGAAGGTGCCCTCTATGCGTACCGATGACGGGATTACGTTCATGGCACCGGGGGCATCCACTTTTCCGAAACTGAGAACTGATGGAGTGTCAGGATTCGCCATTCTGCTGACAATCTGCTGGAGAGCTACAATGATATGACTGGAAATGAGAACCGGGTCTATCACGCTGTGGGGAGCTGCGGCATGTCCGCCTTTTCCATGAACCGTCATGTAAATCTCATCCGCACTGGCCATCATCAGTCCGGATCTGAACCCCACCTTCCCTGCGGGGAGGCCGGGGTTCACATGTTCTCCCAGAATTGAGTTCATGGATTCCAGGGCACCGGCGGCAATCATATTCTTTGCCCCTCCCGGGCTTTTTTCTTCCGCAGGCTGGAAAATCAGGTTCAGAGTCCCGGAAAACTCATGCCGGAGTGATTGCAGGATGGATGCCGCCCCCAATAATACTGCACTGTGGGCGTCATGGCCGCAGGCATGCATCACACCCTCTCTGGTGCTTTTAAACGGGATGTCGTTGGCTTCAAGCACTGGCAGGGCATCTATGTCCGCCCGGAGCGCAAGGTTCCTGGAGGTAACTTTACCATCTTCTTTCTTTTCCCCCTGGATCCGGGCTATGGTTCCGGTTTGCTCCTCCCGGTAGGGAATGTTCAGCTCATCCAGCTGACTGCGGATGTACTCCGCTGTTTCAAATTCCCGGTACGAAAGCTCAGGGTGGGCATGAAGATGCCGGCGGATGGCCAGAATCCGTTCTTCAAGCGCCTCTGCTTTGCGTTGTATGTGCCGTATAAGTTCACTCATGTTCTTCTTTTCCTCCGGGGCAAATCCGATTGCTGTGCACGGAAGCTTGTAAAACGGTTCCTCCGGGACTTTTCGCTTCAGATATGGGGGCGCTCCGTTCGTGCACCGCTATATAGCGCGGTGATGCCCACTTCCAGAGGAAAATCAGTTTTTTTTCACAAGCTTTGGTGCACTGTCTAATCTAAACTCTGGAGATTGAAGAGACAAGTTCGTATACTGAAACCAGAAAGCATTCTTTCTCGGGAACCAACATCCCGGAGAACACTCAAAACAGCGGAGGGGTTATGCCCGATAAGCACGGCGACACCAAAAGTTTCGTTATTGATACCAATGTCTTTATTCACCGGCCGGATGCCATTCTCAGCTTCCGGGACAATGAAATAGTGGTTCCCCTTTGGGTGCTTGAAGAACTGGACAAGCTGAAAACCTACAGTGATGAACGGGGCCGCAATGCCCGGCATGCCATCCGCTTCCTGGACGAGGCCAGCCGTCACGGCGACCTTTCAGAAGGGGTGAAACTTGAGAACGGAAGCATTCTCCGGGTGAAGCTGACCCATACTGAAAATGTTGGATCGGGAATTCTTCAGGATAAAATGGATAACAAGATCATTCTTGCCGCCTACGAGCTCAAACAGGAAGGACGGCATGTTTTTTTCGTTTCCAAGGATATTAATGCCAGGGTGAAAGCCACGGCTCTGGGCATCCGGGCAGTGGACTATGAAAAGCAGAAAGTCAATGTGAAGAAGCTGTACACCGGATACGGACAGATCGAAAGCAGTCCCGACACGCTCAGCAACCTGGAACAGGGGGAGAAATCCCCTGGCAGGAACAGCTCCCGCCGAATTTCTTCTTTCTCATGAAAAATTCTTCATCCTCCGCTGATGCCGAAGATGAGTTGATTTCCCGTTACATCTCTTCTCGGGGCGTACTGAAACTTGTGGATTATAAAATGCCGGCGGTTGCGGGAGTTCGCCCCCTGAACCACGAGCAGCGGATGGCCTTGGATCTGCTTTTGGATCCTGAGGTGCAGCTGGTGAGCATGGTGGGCAAGGCCGGGACCGGTAAGACGCTGCTGGCGATTGCCGCAGGTCTGAAGCTTACCATGGAGGACAAGAAATACAGCAGAGTTCTGGTGAGCCGGCCGGTAATCCCCATGGGAAAAGATATCGGTTATCTTCCGGGCGCAAAGGATGAAAAGCTCAGTCACTGGATGCAGCCCCTTTTTGATAATCTTGAGTATATCCTTTCGGTGTACAAGCGTCAGAATATTAAAAGTCTGGATCATCTGATGAACAGCAAGGTGATTGAGCTGGAAGCTCTTTCATACATCAGGGGGCGCAGCCTTCCATCACAGTATATCATCATCGATGAAGCCCAGAATCTGTCCCCCCATGAGATCAAAACTATTGTGAGCAGGGCGGGAGAAGGAAGCAAGGTGGTTCTCACCGGAGATCCGTATCAGATTGACAGCCCATATCTGGATTCAAGCTCCAACGGTCTGAGCTACCTGGTGGAGGCGTTCAAGTCCCAGGAACTTTCGGGGCATATTACCCTGGAGCGCTCCGAGCGCAGCACCCTGGCAGAGCTTGCAGCTGAACTTCTGTGAGCCCCATTCTCGTCTTCCCATCCGGCCATCTATCGTTCCGTCCGGTGGTCTGAGGTTTCCGTATTGCGGAATCGGCTGGTTCCCTGTCTCCCCCACCCCCGGGGGCCGGGCGAGGGAGGGAAGCGTTTTCCTTCCACGAAATTTGCAAATTTCGTCGTGAATGATTCGCAACAAATCTGCACAATCGTTATACTTAGGAACATGACTGGTAACGAGGAAGCTACAGTTCTTGATCTGGAAGAAATTGTGGATGAAAGCCTTTCAGAAATGGAACAGCGAAGAAACAGATTTAACCTCATACGTCTGGAAAAATCTCTGAAGAAACTCGATGAGCTGGAACATGAGCTCGACGAATTCCTCGCCGGTAAGGAAATTTCCGGTTAATTCACAACCAACCTGCGCCGATAATTAGAAAGAAAATAGAAGAGTGGGGTAGGTGTTTTGAAATCTCGAATAATTCTGACACTGTTGCTGGCAGGTGCGTGCGCGACCCTGTGGGGAGAAGTACAGTTCTCCAACCTGACGATCAACAGTTCCAATAGAACCCTTTTTACCGCAGAGGTGGATGCTCCCGAATACAGAAGCTATACCACGGCATTTACCGCACAGATTACCGGTGAACAGGGTCCCTGGGAGATGCAGCAGCTCAGTTTTTATCCCGAGCGAATAGATTATCTGGCAAGTTCCGGACAGCTGCAGATTCACAACCGTTTCGGTTTGTTCCGCTCCGATGCAAATCTGGAAGATATTTCTCCCCTGGAAACCTACGACAGTTTTGTGAGGGGAACGGACATCCTCACCGGGAAAATTCATCCCGTGGATGTGAGTCCCGACGGCCGCTACCTCGTCCATTTCGAATCCACCAGTCCCGCTTACGGCAATCTGGTTCTTACCCTTCTGGCGGACAATTCCCGGACAGTAATCAGCCGGGATGTTGAACTCAACCTTGATCGCCTGCCGGTTGAGTGGAGTCCCGAGTCCGATTTCTTTATTTATCAGAAATCCGGGGAGCTGTACTATTTCAGCATTGACCAATTTGAGAGCGGACGGCTTCTCAGTGAGAATTTCAGAAGCATCGGTCCCGGGAGAATGGCCAACGTCAGCTGGGGCAATGAAAACGAACTGTATTACATCAGCGGCAGACTGGTGTATCAGATTCTGGGAGTGGAGTTTTTCACCCGTTCGCTATACCAGGAATTTCTGAAAATCGGCCGAATCGTCGGGAAAATCCCCTTCCGCTTTGATTCCAATTTCGATTCATTCTGGATCTCCCCCGACGGAAGTCAGGTACTTCTGGATAAGGGCGGCAGAAATCTCTATCTGTATTTTCTTGAAACTGATGATTACGATGCCAGCACCAGCCCTCTGGAGCTGCCGTATCTGTATATGCCCCGGAATGCCGGGGTTGAGCAGGTACTGTGGTCAAGCGAAGGCATTGTGACCATACTGCTGGAAGCGTTGTATGAGGGTGAGAGAAGCACCAGTCTGTATCGACTTGATTTGAGCCGGACCAGGGATGTCTACAGTTTTCAGCGGATGGAGGCCTCGGAGGTGGAGGCCATGGTGATGAGCCCCGATGAGCGGCAGATCGCCCTGCTCCACGAAGACGGGATCGAAATCCGGGACTATGCTGAATGGACCGAAGAAGAGCGCATTCCCTACACTCTGCCCCACCACCTGATTTATGTGAACAACAGTGAATTGATTATCGCCGGCAGAGATACCATTCAGCGCCATAATATCAAGAGCGGAGAATCGGATTTTATTGCATTTTCCCGTGTTGATACCATCGGCTACAGCTCTTCCAATGGAGAGATTCTGGTGCAAACCGGTGATGTCACTCAGGCATATGACCACGAAACCCGACGCTGGTTCAGCCGGGAAGAATATCAGGTGAAAGAGCCTGAAGTTGCAACCCGGGATTTCAGGGTCTACCTGGAATCCCTCAGTTCCGGAAGTTACCGGAATATGATAATGGTTCGCCGAATGGCCAGGAGCAGCGATTCACCGGGCACGGTCAGCCTGTTTGATCCTCCGGTGAGGTCATACGAGCCCTTCCCCACCCGGGAGGAGGAGGTGAGCTTTACCACCTTCAGGCATGGTTCGCGCATCCGCAGGCGTGAGGTTTCCCTGGTGTTTAATGCCGTGGATTCGGTTACCGGCCTGTCGGAAATTCTCTACACCCTGGAAGAGTACGGTATCCGGGCTACCTTCTTTCTCAATGGCGATTTTATGCGGCGCCATCCCGGCGCAGTACGGGAAATTGCCAGGAGCAACCATGAAGTGGGCTCCCTGTTCAACATGTATTTCAATATGTCCGACTCCCGTTTTCAGATCACCAGGGACTTTATCCGCCAAGGGCTGGCAAAGAACGAGGATGCGTATTTTGAAATGACTGGTGAGGAACTGAGTTTGCTTTGGCACGCCCCGTATTATTACGTTAGTCCAGAGATAATAGATGCCGGTGAACAGATGAGTTACACATATATCGGGAGGGATGTGGACAGTCTTGACTGGGTGCCCACCCGTGACGATAATGGGATTTCGCGGCTTTACTTCCCATCTGCACAACTCGTTGAACGCATCATTGAACAGAAAAAACCCGGCTCAATCGTCTCCATGACTGTTGGTGAACCCGGGGATGATAGAGCTCACGGAGGAAGGGAGGATTATTTGTTTAATAATCTGGATATCCTCATCAATAATTTACTTGAACGTGGTTACAGTATGGTACCGGTTTCCACGCTTATGGATCATGCAAAATAAACCGATAGTATTCATACATGAGAGGGGTGAATATAGATGCCGATGACTAATTACCAGACCAATGCGTATAAGGAAACGAGGGTCAAGACCGCCGGTCAGGGTCAGATCATTGTTATGCTTTACGATGAAGCAATCAAACAGATCGGCTATGCAGTGAAGCTTCTGGATGAAAACTCCAAGGAGCTCGACAAGGTGAACAATGCAATCATGAAGGCCAGGGATATTATCACTGAGCTCATGGTTTCCCTGGATATGGAACAGGGGGGAGAGTTTGCAACCCGGATGTTTGCGGTGTATCAGTGGTTCAGTGAACAGCTGATTCAGGCCAATCTGAAAAAAGAAACCCAGCCCCTCAGACAGGTGAAGGATATGATGTCCGAGATTCGGGAAGCCTGGAATCAGATTGCAGGCAAAACCAACGTTGAGGGCAGCGACGGCCGTTCAGGAGTGAATATAGCCGGCTAAAGCCGTCTCCGATGTCTGCCCGGAAACCCGCAGGGCCACACCATGTCCCCGGATAGTGCCACAGCAGGAAAGCAGGAGGTCATATGTCAGATACAAACCATGCAGTAAATTCAGTTCTTGAAATGGATGAAGATGAAATCCGTCAACGTGTGAATCTCCTGAAACGGTTCCGCAGCATGCTGGAAGTCCAGAGAGATCGGTTCCGTGATTACCTGAATGTCCTTGAAGTGCAGGAACAGGCCATAGTTGAAGGGGATGCCCGTGCGATCGAAGCCCAGGCAGGCATGGAGCAGCAGATTGTTCGTGAAATCTTATCGGTTCAGAAAGTAATCAAACCCCTTGAGGGGATGTACGGCCGGATGTATCCCGGAAAGAAACCGGAAATCACCCGTCTTCAGAGCAGTCTTCAGCAACTGCAGTCCCAGGTGCTTGAGCGCAACCGTATGAATCGGGAGCTGCTTGCCCGGCAGCGGGATGAGCTCAAAGAAAAAATACAATCACTGAGAATTCCCAAGGGGCGCAAATCCGTATACGCAGGGAATCAGACTCCCAGTATGGTGGATCTGTCAGCCTGAAACCGCCCTGGTTGCTTTTTTCCCCCTGACCGACCTCCGCCGGAGTACTTGAAATGTCTCTCCTCTTACCCGAAAATGGTGGAAGAGGCAAAAAGAATGAACATCACCAGAACTATGAAAGATCTGCTCTATGCCAACCGCAGGAACATCCTGATCCCGGGAGTGGTGTATGCTTTGAGCGGATGTGTGCTCCTGTTCTACTCCTTTGGCGGTAACAGGCTGTTCCTTTCCATTTCACTCCTCACGGTGGGTGTTCTCGCCTTGATCTATCCTCTGATATACCGTCGGATGCCGGTGAAACACGGAATGGAATTGAGCATCCAGCTCTCCATCTGCTTTCTCATGGTGCTTGCTGCCACATTCGGAGCAGGTCTCCTGGCTCCCGGTATTACGGGGCTTATCCTCTACCTGACCCTCATGATTACCGTGTTCCTCAGCATCCGGCTCAGCGACGGGTTAACCGCAGTTCTGAATCTTCTGAGTTTCGGAGCCGTCACAGTGATGCTCAGTCTCTCCCCGGATCCGGTTCCGATTCTCCATTATGTTCCGTTTTTTCTGGGATCCGCCTTATCTGCCGCAGTTGGCCTGCGGATCAACGAATTTCAGCGGCAGCTCAGTGATACCAGACGTGAGCTTATTGAGCAAAGCATTGTTGATCCCTTAACAGATGTATACAACCGAAGGTTTTTCATTGAAGAGCTGGAACGGAGCGTTCAAAGACACAAGCGCTATGGTCATAAATTCTGCCTTGCGGTTATTGACCTGGATCATTTCCGGGAAGTGAATGATCAGTTTGGTCCTCAGGTGGGAGATTCGGTTCTGGAGTCCTATGCCTGGAAGATTCTCGATCTGCTGAGAGAGAGCGATGTGGTCTCCCGCTACGGCGGAGATTCGTTTATGGTGATACTCTCGGAAGTGGATATGGAACAGGCCGTTCCGGTCATGGAGCGTCTTCGCCGATATTTCTCGGAGACGCCGTTTCAGGGTATTGAGCGGAGGATCACCTGCAGCATCGGTGTGGTGCCCGCCCAATCAGAGTTGAACACCGGACAGCTTCTGTACCAGGCTGAGCAGAAGCTGATGGAAGCCAGACGGGCGGGCCGGGATGCGGTAGTATCCTGATTTCAGCGGAGCAGCGATTGGTGCTGGACATAAGATGCTCCAGACCATATTCTTGACGTATGAAAACTCCCCTGTACCTCATAGACGGCTATGCCCTGATCTTTCGTTCCTACTTTGCATTTATCAGAACCCCCCTCACCACAAGCGGGGGGGTGAATATCTCCGCCCTTCACGGTTTCACCAGAATACTCCTGAACATTCTCAGAGACTACTCCCCTGAATACTTGGCTGTAGCCCTGGACAGCCGTACGCCCACATTTCGGGACGAAATGTTTGAGGATTATAAAAAGACCCGGGACAAGACGCCGGAAGACCTGAAGGCGCAGTTTCCGATTATTGAAACCCTGCTGAAGGAATTCCATATCCCCACGGTGCGGCGAAACGGTATGGAGGCAGATGATATCATCGCCAGTCTGGCGCGGAGCTGTTCCGCCGAGGGACGCCCCTGTTTCATTGTGTCCGGCGATAAGGATCTGTATCAGCTGGTGGATGAACATGTACGCATCCTGAAGCCCTCCCGATCCGGAGGCTTTGAGGAATTGGATGGTGAAGGGGTGTTTCAGGATAAAGGGGTGCATCCCGATCAGATCATCGATTACCTTGCCCTGCTGGGTGACAGCGCGGACAATGTCCCCGGGGTGAAAGGTATCGGGCAGAAAACTGCGGAAAAGCTTCTGGGACAGTATGAGAGTCTGGACGGAATTTATGATCATCTGGAAGATATCCAATCCGCAAACTGGAAGAAGAAGCTCAGTGAAGGGCGCGAGAGCGCATTTCTCAGCAAAAAGCTGGTGATTCTCAAGGATGATCTGGATTTTGAGTTCACACTGGATGATTTAACCCTGGAAAGCCTGGACGGCGGTTCCGCCGCCGAATTATTGAAAAAGTACGAGATTCAGAATCTCAGTAAAGAGATTCAAAAAGTGAACGGCAGTTCGCCGGGCAAGGAATCGCCCTTTTACGGAATGGGGGAAATCGGCGGCCCGGAAATGGACCCCGGCGGCGGAATGCTTGAAGAGGACCTCTCCTCAGGAAGCCCCGGCCCGGGAGATCAGGCTCCTGCGGATGGGATGGATAAAGAGGCTCGGGAAAAACGTGAAGCCCTGAATGCCCGCATCGGCGACATGGAACAGGATTTCTCAAGCCTGGAAGCCCGGTACGAACTGGTAACGGATGCGGAAGGGCTTCGCAACTGGGTGGACCGCTGCATGAACGCCGGGGAGTATGCCTTCGACACCGAAACCGACAGCCTGGATGCCCTGGATGCACAATTGTGCGGTTTCAGCCTCAGCTGTACACCCGGAGAGGCCTGTTACGTGCCGTTGCGAAGCCCCGGAAACACCCCGCATCTGGATGAGTCTACGGCTCTTTCAATTCTCAAGCCTCTGCTGGAAAATCCCGAGTACCGCCTGGCGGGGCAGAATATCAAATACGATTACTGCATCATGGCCCGCAGGGATGTGGTGATGGCTAATCCCTGGTTTGACACCATGATAGCCGCCTGGCTCATTGATACCACCGCCAATTCCTACGGAATGGATGCCCTTGCGGAGCAGTATCTGGGCTATACCACCGGGAAACTGATTCCCCTGTACGAGGAAATAACCGGTGAAAAAGTGACCAAGGCCCGGGCGAACAGCATCGATTTTGCACGGATTCCCCTGGACCGGGCGCTGGATTATGCCGCCGAAGACGCGGATATCACCTTGAGGCTCTCCCGTATTCTGGGGCTGTACCTTGAACGGGCCGACTTGAATCCCGGGGCGAAGCAGACCGCCCTGTTTCATGACCTGGAGATGCCCCTTGTACCTGTGCTGGGCGACATGGAGATGAGGGGAATCATGCTGGACACCCCGGCACTCCGGAAATACAGCACAGAGCTTGAGGAACAGCTGGAGGAGATAACCGGGGATATTTACGAGATGGTGGGGCACGAGTTTAACATCGCCAGCACCAAACAACTGCAGGAAGTGCTGTTTCAGGAACGGAAACTCACTCCGGTAAAAAAAACCAAAACCGGGTATTCAACCGACACTTCAGTGCTTGAGCAGTTATCCAAGGAGGACAAAGTTCCTGAGCTGGTCCTCCGGCACCGGACACTCTCCAAGCTGAAATCCACCTATGTTGACAGTCTTCCCCTTCTCATCCATGAGGAGAGCGGACGGCTTCACAGCCGGTTTCAGCAGAACGGAACTGCCACCGGCCGCTTATCCAGCCACGACCCCAACCTGCAGAATATCCCCATCCGGGACGAGGAAGGGCGGAAGATCCGGGAAGCCTTTGTTCCAAGGGACGGATGCATGTTCATTTCTGCGGACTATTCCCAGATAGAGCTGGTGGTTCTTGCCCACTTATCCCGGGATCCGGGGCTGGTGAAGGCATATAATGAGGGCACGGACGTTCACTCTCTCACCGCCAGTCAGATCTTCCAGGTCAAGGTTGATGATGTGAGCTCAATGCAGCGCCGGATAGCCAAATCCATTAACTTCGGTGTGATGTACGGCATGAGCGCCTTCCGTCTATCCCGTGAAATCGGGATCAGCAGAAATGAAGCCCAGGAATTTATCGACGCGTATTTCCAGACCTATTCCGGCATTCGACGCTACATTGACGATCTGGTTGAGCGCACCGAAAAGCTGGGCTATGTGGAAACCATGGCCGGACGGCGCAGGAGCATCCCCACCATCTCCAGCTCAAATAAAAATGAGCGGATGGGGGCACAGCGGATTGCTGTGAACACCCCCATTCAGGGATCTGCAGCGGATATCGTGAAAACCGCCATGCTCAAGGTGGATGCTGAGCTGAAGAAACAGAATCTTCAAACCCGGCTGCTGCTGCAGGTTCACGATGAACTGATTTTTGAGGTCCCTGAAAATGAACTGGACGGAGTGGAAGAACTGCTGGGCAGAATCATGCCGGGAGCCGTGGAGCTTTCGGTTCCCCTTTCCGTGAACATTGAGCGGGGCGCCAGCTGGGGAGAAATGCATTGAGAGAAGAGGAAGCTAACTCAGATTGTCCGGTACTGGGAATTACCGGCCCCTATTGTTCCGGCAAATCCACCCTGGCACAGGAGCTCACCCGGCGGGGCTGGGTGCAGATTGAAGTTGACAGATTGGGTCATGAGAGTCTCGCCAGGAAAAAAAATGAAATTGTCACCGAATTCGGTTCCGCGGTGCTCAGTCCAGACGGAACCAGTGTGGACCGGAAAAAGCTGGGATCCCTGGTATTCTCCGATCCCCGCCGCCTGGAACAGCTTGAGAACATCGTGCACCCCGACATGAAAGCCCGAAGCGAAGAACTCATTCGAGAGTACCGGCAGTCGCAAGATCTCCCGACGGGGATTCTGCTGAATGCAGCCATCCTGTTCAAAATGGAGCTGGAGTCCCTCTGCGATGCGGTTATCTGGGTCAGTGCTCCTCTTCCTCTGCGGATTATCCGTGCACGGAAGAGGGACGGTCTGAGCTGGAAGGAATTATTCCGGAGATTTTCCGCCCAGAAAAAATTACGGCCTCAACTTGCGCCGGGAAATGTCGATATGTATAAAGTGGACAACCTTCAAAAAGGGAGAGCGGTTCGACGCATCGAACGCATTGTAAGGGACAGATTATGGAACAGAACAAAACCTACATAATCATGCTGGTAATAACCCTGGTGGCCGCAGGACTGCTGGCTTCAGGTCTGTTTCTTTTCTCTCCCCGGCAGGAAGACGCCCGGATGGCCGCAACAGACGGTCCGGACGTCCAGCCCTTTTTATATATCAATCCTGAACCGGATCCCGGCGGACAGAACGTGCCGGGCGAAGATCAGGATGCTGAATCCCCGGAATCCCCGGTCGGGGAAGACGGCGATACTTCTGATCCCGGTGACGGACGGGCTGCAGGCAATGAAACTGCTGCCCCAGATGATGAGGCCGCGGAACAGGATCAGCCCCTGATTTTTACCCAACGACAGGTGTACGGGCGAACCGGAGAAACCCGAGACGACTCTCCCGGTGCATCTTCTGTAAGGTCTTCAGAATCCGGCCGCTCCTCTGAATCCGGCCCCGGTGAGGAAACCGGACGGCAATCCACATCTGATGATGGAGCCGCCAGGGCTGCTTCCGGTGAAGCGGCAGATGACAGGGGATCCTCTGAGGAAACCTCAAGGGAACGCTCAGCGGATGAAGGCAGCGCAGGTTCGCCCGTTGGAAGAACGGCACAATCCAGTCAGAGTGATGGCCGGAGTACCGATACACCGGGAGTCGGAGCACCTTCCCAGGACCCGGTAACAGTGGAAGAATACTGGATCCAGGTATTTGCCAGCCCCAGCATTCAGAGCATTGAAGATGCCCGACAGGCGCTTCTGGAGCATGGTTTCGGAGGAAAGGTGAGCAGTGTGAGCAGAAACGACACCCTCTACTACCGCCTTCGCTACGGGCCGTTTCTGGTGGAAGATGAGGCGGAGAAATTTCTAAGCTGGATTACCGCCATGGACGAGTTTTCAGATGCCTACATATCACTTGAATATAATCAGCGTTAACTTTGATGCGCCGCCCACTAGATCTGAAAATCCTGAACATGTTCATATTTATTACGGATCACATGTTCGGGATCCCGGATATAAATCCTGCTTCCAGCAGGGACCGAATGGGTTAGCCACACATTCCCTCCGATAATGGAATTTCTGCCGATTACCGTTTTGCCCCCCAGAATAGTTGCGCCTGAGTAGATGGTTACATCATCCTCAATTGTCGGATGGCGTTTGGTATTGGCTTCTTCCTTTTTCACCGAAAGCGCGCCAATGGTGACTCCCTGATATATTTTTACGTTTTTACCGATCACCGTGGTCTCCCCGATCACCACACCAGTGGCGTGGTCAATGAAGAACGATTCACCGATCTGTGCGCCGGGGTGAATATCTATTCCTGTTTTTCCGTGAATATGTTCGCTCATCATCCTGGGGATCAGAGGAATATCCCTGATCCAGAGTTCGTGGGCAACCCTGTGGATCATGATTGCTTCTACTCCCGGGTAGGAAAGGATTACCTCTTCATGGGAGCGGCTGGCGGGGTCTCCCTTGAGGGCCGCTTCAACATCCTTGTGAACCATGCTTCGGATTGCCGGAAGCTGATTGAGTATCTGAACCGTGAGTACTTCGGAATCGCTTCTGCATTTTGCGATCTCACCGCTTCCCGGATCATTCATGCAGTAGGGATCGCCGTCCAGTCTTCTTTGAAAGCAGAGGCTTTTTGTAATTTCCTTGGTGAGATTTTTCATAACCCGGTTCAGCCGCTCTCCGATTGAATAGCGGATATTGGCGGTATCCAGAGGTTCTTCGCATTTGTATCCTGGAAATATCAGGCCTTCAAGATCATCGATAATATTCTGAATGCTGAGTCTGCTGGGGAGATTGGGACCGTGAATATGATTCAGGCCGCCGATATTGTCATAGCTTTCCAACAGGGAAGCGGTGAGTTTTTCTAGCTGGTCCATGTTTTATAAGATGATGAATCCCGATGGAATGTCAACTCACAATTCCACCAGACCGGTAATTCCCAGGGGCATCTGCTTGCTGGATATCCGGTAATGCCATCGGCTGTCAAAAATATTGTACTGATCCTCCACCGGAAACTGCCCTATGGTGAGGGCATGGATTCGGTTTTTACCCTCCCGCCGAAGTGATTCCATGGCCGGGTGCTGTTTGATCATGATTTTTGGAACCCGGAAATCGGACACGATAAGCAGATCGGCGTTTTTGTATCCATCATCCCGGATTTTTCTGATGGATGATTTCAGAGCCGGCCTTAAATCGGTGCCTCCCCGGAACTCCATGGAAAAAAGCGCACTGAATTCCGGGAGTGCCGCCTGTATATCGCTCACATCAATTTCACGGACCTCGGTGGAGAAAAGGATGAGGAAGAGTCGGCGTTTTTGACCCCAGCAGATCTGCACCAGCGCCAGGCTCAAGGCCTTGGCCACCTGCTCCGGCCAGCCGGTCATGCTTCCGCTGGTATCCAGGGCAACCACCACAGGTCCCAGGGGTTCACTGGCTTCCACCTGGCGGGTTTCCCGGCTCAGGTTGCTGCGGCTGCGGATTTCACGGTTTCTGAACTGCGAAACCATCAGCTCCCCGTCCACCAGCTCTTTATAAAACCGGTGCTCTATATCAGGTTCGTTCAGAAAGCCGTATTCTCCGGGAAGAAGGCGATTCAGATCGCTGCCGAACTCAACCCCCAGGATTTCCTGTTTTCCAAGAAACTCTTCCTCCCGGTGGCGATGTTCAACCAGGGTCTCTACGCTTTTGTGATGCGTTTGCCGTCCCTGCCGGCTTCCGGGTCCTCTCCCCAGAATATCTGCCAGACGCTGTACGCTGGGGTTATCCTCCAGAAATTGTTTGCTCATTTCAAAAATATCCCAGGGAACTTCCTGCCATACGCCGTTATCCAGATCCCAGCCGGCGGAACTGATGCCGAAGAAATGCTGCATGTTTCTGGAGATATCCTTCAGCTTCCGGCTTTCTTCCAGAAGATCGCTCATGAGCCCCGGCAGTTTGCTCCGGATAAGCGACCGGTATACTCTGTATTTGTAACGTTTCAGGTCTTCCCGGATCTCTGTGGACAGGCTTTCCTTCACTGCCTCCAGCCGCAGCTGTTCGGATGTGCTTCCGTCATTTCGGGATTCCCGGGGGTGAGGTTCGCTGAGCTGTTTGAGAAGTTCTGCCAGTCTCCGGGTGTTGGGGCTTTCCAGGCCCCGGGCGCGAATCAGCTCGAACTGCCGGGCAGGCGGCACCGCATCCAGCCGTGTATGCAGTCCTTTGAGAGCCTCCAGGGCGGTGAGTTCGTTGGAATGGGAGAAATCGTGCCCGATTTTATGGATGGTGTCGTGGGCCAGCCGCAGACCCATCTCCCGGTTTTCCTCAACCAGCTCCCGTACGCCGCCGGCAAGATCTCCCACCCGGTCAACCAGCTCCCACAGGGCCTTCAGCCGTTGAGCATCTTCCGTAGGGGCGTTCCGGCTGGGGTTATGCATATGCCCGCTCACGCGGGCCCGGCCGCCGGTGTCGTGAGACGCTTCCTGTGTTCCGGAGCTATGGCCGGTAAAGGTGTGGGTCAGCCGCTCTTCCAGAATTTCCCGGAGATCCTCCGGAATGAGATCTTCATCATGATAATAGGGGCATACATGATTCATGCGTCCTGCTCTTCCAGTCCTTCCTGCCTGCCGATTTCCAGAACTTCTGCCAGAAGCTGCTGAACGGACTGTTTTTTATCCCTTCCCCCTTCCATGAGCGGACTTAAATCATGACTGGGAATAAACAGGTGGGTTGAGCCCTGTTCCCGGCAGGAAGCAAGCTCAGCGTCGATGTGGGAAATGGCTGCTTCCAACCTGCTGATGCGGTTTCTATACTCCTGCCCCAGGATTTTCCGGTCCTCTGTGCTCAGTTCCCGGGCTACCCGGGTAAAGGTTTTCTCGTTCTGATGTTCAATAATACCGCTTCCCGGTCCTCCGCTGAGCTTCCAGTTTTCTTTATCGGTCCAGCGCATCGGATGCACTTCTGTGCGGTAGAAGTTCCCGCTTTTGTACACAAAGAGCTCCAGTTCACCCCGCTCATCAAGATATTCCAGGTCGTCAGCCCAAACTCTGTAATCCTCGTCACCGTTTCCCTGGTCGGGAATAAACCGGAAGTACTCTCCGTCATAGCGAACCGGGATAAACTGCGTGACTTCCTGATCATCGTAGGCCCGGGAGTTCACCGCATCCTTGAGACTTTCCACTTTCTGCTGCAGCGCAATTACATTAATGCTGCTGTTGAACATCATTCTCGAAATCTCTTCTGAAAAAATTTCTTCTACCCGCTGTCTGTTTGAGGCATTGTTCCATATGCAGTGGGGGATGATGAACGCATCCACCATATTTGCTTCGTTTCTGCCGTGAAAATAGGCGGACGTCTGGAGAAGCTCGGCAATCTGCTTCCAGCGTCTATCTGAAATAAAGAAGCTTCCATCCTCGGATGCTTCGGTGTTCATTGATTGTCTCAGTGCTCCGATCATACCCACCAGATCATCGCTGAGTCTGAGGGTTCGGCTGGAATCCAGCCATTGCGACCACTCCTGGGGGGTGATGGCCAGGGGAGCTTCGGTTATCTCTGGATCCGACGGGGTTCGGATCAGGTCTTTAAAGAATTCCGGATCCCGGATGGCGGTAATTTCCAGACGGATAAGAAACCTGTCCCAGAACGCCCTTGATTCATCGTCATCCTTGATCTCGTTGCTGGCTGCGATGAAGCATTTCATGGGGATTTTGATCAACTCGTCGCCGTTGCGGAAAGTTCGCTCATTCAGGGCAGCCAGCAGTGTATTTTGAATCGGCGGGCTGGACTTCCATATTTCATCCAGGAACACAATGTCGGCGCCGGGAAGGTACCCTTCAATATTTCTGCTGTAGCTATCCTCATGTTTCAGACGGGCGATGGATACAGGTCCGAAAATTTCATCCGGAGTGGAGAATCTTCCCATCAGATACTCAAAAAAGTCCGCATCCTTGAATGCCGATGCGATTTTTCGGGCAATGAGGGATTTGGCCACCCCCGGAGGCCCCAAATAGAAGATGCTCTTTCCCGAAAGGGCCGCAAGAAGACTGAGGCGTACCGCCTCCTCCCGCTCATACAGGCCGTCCAGGAGATGACTTAAAATGTTTTCCAATCGCTGATATACTTTTGTTTCGGACACGTTTCCCATAGTCCCATCATAACCTCAGGGAGATCGCATGAACAGTCGTTTCCAGGTACATGAGTACCGGAAAGGTCGGGATATCGCACATCTTGACTGGAAAAGCGGAGAGAGCAGGCAGGTATTCACCAGTCGGATATTCAATGTCGATTCGGTGCATCACTCCAGGGAGGATGGACGGCAGGGAGATTTTCTCAGACTCAACTGTCCGGATTGGGTAAATATCTGCGCAATGACCCGGGATTCCCGGGACAGGGAATGCCTGGTGATGGTTCGCCAGTACCGCCACGGGAACGAGCAGATCGCTCTGGAGCTTCCCGGGGGGATGGTTGATTCCGGAGAAGCAATTGAAGACTCTGCCCGCAGGGAACTGTTCGAGGAGACGGGGTTCAGTGCCGGGAATATCCACCATATCGGGTCGTCAAATCCGAATGCAGCCTTCATGGGGAACACCATGCATGTTTTTGCCGCCGGGGAATTGGAGTTTGCCGGAAACCGACAGCTGGATGACAACGAGGTTCTGGATGTTGAGCTGGTGCCCATTGCCTTGCTGGACAGGGGTGAAGTACCGGAATTCCTGGTTAACGGAATAATGACACTGGCCTGGTATTATTTCGCCACATGGATGCGGAGAACAGGGAGGATGCCATGAAAGAGTATGATTTTGTCATGGAGATGGAAGTCCGTGACTACGAACTTGATCTTCAGGGAATAGTGAATAACGCAGTGTATCAGAACTATCTGGAGCATTGCCGTCATAAGTACCTGCGTGCCATCGGTATCAATTTCGGGGAAATGCACGACGACGGCATGGATCCTGTGGTTACCAGGTCCGAGATAGATTACATTCAGTCGCTGCGTTCTGGTGACCTTTTTTATGTGGGAGTGAAACTTTCCCACGAGGGAAGGCTGCGGCATGTTTTTCACCAGGAGATTGTCAGGCTCATCGATGAGGCAATTATCTGCAAGGCGAAAATCACTGCGACGGTTCTGAAAAACGGCCGTCCGTCTCCGGCTCCCGAGTTTCAGCAGGCTGCTGAAGAATTTCGCGCCCGCGAGGGTGTGGGTTTCAGGGTGTAAAAAAAGGCGCCGATCGGATTCGAACCGATGCATAAAGGTTTTGCAGACCTCTCCCTTAGCCACTTGGGTACGGCGCCGTTGCTTGGGCGATTAACATACTAAAAGACGACATATTTGTCCAGTACCTGGTTTTGACCTTTTTCTGTGATTTCTCCCTGTGTTGTGGTATATTATAAAAGAACGAATGATCGGTCTTTATGAGACGGGTGTGGGAGTTTTACACCCAGGCTCAAACCGGTCCGGCAAATCGGGGGAGGTAACCATGTTTCTCGTTACAGGTGCCTTCGGGCTTCTGGGAACTGAATTGATGAAGGTAATTCAGGAGACAGGAAGCAAGGCGTTGATCATTGAGAGGCCGGGAGCAAAGATCCCCCCGTCGCTCATGCATAGAATCGGAAATAGTATCAGGAAAAGCATCAGGAAAAACATCAGGAAAATACCACCCAAGGTTTCACAGAGATTTTTCTCGAAGACGGCGGCTCGGTATTGTTCGGGTGGAAAAATGTCACCGCAGCCTTTTCTCTGGCTTCCGCTGGATATTTCCCATCCGGGGTGGAGCAGGTATCTGCCGGCGGATTTCCATCCGGAGGCGATTTTTCATCTGGCGGCACTTATTCCGCCTGCTGCTGATCGTAACCCCCTCCTTTCCGAGCGGGTGAATTTGGCGGCAACCAGGGAACTGATCCAATGGGCACAGGCTCATGCATCCGCCGTTCCATTTATATTCACTTCAAGCGTAGCGGTATACGGCGACAGGAGACACAGCGGTGAGATTTTTCCGGATGATCCGCTGCATCCCAGCCCCGGCGACTGTTATGCCCGTCATAAAATTGCCGCAGAGCAATATCTTGCAGAGAGCGGGCTGCCCTGGAATATTTTGCGAATGAGCTACATTGTTTCCCCCCGGAAACTCAGACCGGATCCCCTGATGTTTCATATGCCCCTGAATACGAGGATCGAAGTGATCCATGCATCGGATGCCGCCTGTGCCCTGTTGCAGGCCTTTCAGAAATTCAGGTCAGGCGAAATTTTGAATATAGGTGGAGGCGAATGGTGCAGGACGGTGTATCGGGAATACCTTATGGAGATGCTCAGTATTTTCGGTCTGAATCCTGCTGAAATCCCGGATGATCTGTTCTCCGTTGAGCCGTTTCACTGCGGTTGGATGAACACCCGCAGGAGCAGCTCATATCTGAATTATCAGCATCATACTCTGCTTGACTATTACCTGGAGGTGTATGGGAAAAAACGGCGTCTCAGATGGAGCGTCCACCGTTTCCGGCGATTCATCTGGAGGAAAATCCTGGATGGATCGGGCTATTTTTCTGCTCTGCCTGAAGGACGTAAATCCCGGATGATAATGTCTCTGATGAAAGAGAGAATGTCCTTCCGTTGAATACCCAGCTCTGTCCGCCGTGAAATGCGGGTTGCTTCCATACTGCCCAGAAAATAGACGGTAACCGCAGTACGAAGCGCTCTTTCCCCTTCAGATGAAAAGGCAGCTTCCATGTTTTCCCGGTCGTTCCGAGTCCCCGGGTAAGGAGTCGAGCCCGGGATTTTCGTGCTCAGATCCAGTACAAGATTGGTGATCTGCATGAGTTTATCGTTGATTGCTGATAATTCGGGGGTTTCGCTGAGGAGAATGTGAATCAGTTCCTCATCTTCCATGAGCCGGGGCATGACGGTGAATGCGAAAAAATCCGCGAGTTCCTCAAGACTGGCCGGTGAAGCAAGGGCGGCATGGATGTCCTTCATAATATCATCCCAGCCTTCCTCCACAATGGAAACAGCCATCTCCTCCTTGGAGCTGAAGTACGTGTAGATGGTTCCGGTGGAATAGCCGCTTTCCCTGCGGATATGGGAGATGCCGGTTGCGTGATACCCGTGAAGGGCGAACAGGGATTTGGCTGCTTTGAGAATCGCCGTGCGCTTTTGCTGATCTTTTTTCCGGGCCACCTGCAGGTCCTTTGCCGTTCCGGGACTCTCCGCCGGAACCTGAGGCTATGTTCCGGCGCAATACCCGGGTGTTAAAGATGCTTGGATAAGTCCACGTGGAAGTCGATATCTCCAGGTTTGATGCTGGCACCGGTGAGGGTCTGGAGAATCCGTTCAGATTCCTCCAGGGGTTTGCTTTCCTTGTTGAGTATCCGGTACACCCCCATGGAAATGGGCATTTTCAGCTTCTGACGGTCTACAATTTCTTTCATGGCTCTGACGGCAACCGCACCTTCCGGGAGATATCCGATGTTCTGAAAATCATTAATCAGCTCATCGATACCGGAGTACTTCTGGAGAAGGTCTTTCAGGATGATTTCTCTGCCGAAGCGCCGGTTTCTCCCGTGGATGGAACGGCAGGTTACATCCAGATCTCCCACCGCCGCAATGGAGGTGAAGGTTTCCGGATGGCTTGCGCCCACCGCTGCACCGAACTGCTGTATTTCGTTGAGCCCCCCCGCAAGAAGGAGAGATTCAGTGTTATCACCCACGGAGCCGCTGTATTCCTTCAGCGCATCCAGTATGCCGAAGGCGATGGCAATAACATTTTTCAATGCGGCCGAAACCTGAACTCCCACCACATCCAGTGAGCTGAACATCATAAGGGTTCGGGAATTTAAAAGCTCCCGGATTTTGATGGAGTTTCGGGGGTTCTGGCTGGCACTGATCAGCCCGGTGAGAATTCCTCTGCTCACCTCTTCGGCATGGCTGGGGCCGGAAATGTACACCAGGTTTCCCTTGTAGAAGCCGGGAAGATAATCCTCCAGGGTCTCGATAATCAGCCGGGGACCGCGATTGGTGAGCATAAAGCCCTTGGTGAGCACGCCGATTACCGCCTCACCTTCCATAATGCTGGGTACGGTGAGAATCTGGCGAATGGTGCTCAACAGAAAGAGGGAAGGAGAGGCTAAGATGATGAATTCCCTTCCGCTGGCCGCTTCCCGAATATCAGTTGAGGCCTTCACCGCTTTTGGAAGACGGATTCCGGGAAGATAACGGCGGTTTTCGTTGTCATCGTTGATTCCCTTTACCACATCTTCCTCGAAGGCCCACATGAGCACATCATGGCCGTTTTCCCCGATATTTTTGGCGATGGCGGTGCCCCATGCACCTGCACCGATAATTCCCACCTTACTCATAATCAACTGCTCCTCTGATTCCCTGCAGCGTTTTCGAACCACTCCACATAGGGTTCAAGCATGGACAGCCCCGATTTCCAGAAATCGGGGGTTTCAATATCAAATCCGGCCATGCGGCAGAGATCAACGGCGGACATGGTACCGGTGTTCCGCAGAAGATTTCTATACGTTTCCGGAAATTCCCCGGGATTTTCCCTGAATTGCGAATACAGCCCCAGGGCGAACAGCTGACCGAAGGCATAGGGATAGTTATAGAACGCCAGGTCAGTGCTGTAATAGTGTCCCTTAACCGCCCACATGTAAGGATGCCGGAGGGAATCATCCACAGCATCACCGTAGGTTTCCCGCTGAGCATCCAGCATCAGCTCATTGAGTTCATGGGGGCTGAGCTCGCCGTTCTGCCTGGCCTGAAAGAGAGAACGTTCAAACCGGAATCTGCTGAGAATGTCCACAATCACCTGAGTGTTCTCCATGAGAAGGCCTTCCACCAGGGCCAGTTTGCCGTCGCCCCGGGCCTGCTCGATGGCTGAGTGGTACACGATGGTTTCGCAGAAGGTGGATGCCGTCTCCGCCAGGGTCATGGGGTAATCCCGGTTGATGAAATCCAGACCTTCCAGCTGAGCGCTGTGATAGGCATGTCCCAGCTCATGAGCCAGCGTGGACACGGCCGAGAAGGAACCGTCGAAGTTGGCAAGAATTCGTGCTTCATCATGGAGGGGGAAATCGGTCATGTATGCCCCTCCCACCTTTCCGCTTCTTGGCTGTGCATCGATCCAGCGGTTTTTGAATGCATTCCGGGCAAATTCCCCCAGATCCGGAGAAAAAGAATTGAACCGATCAACGATGAATTCTTCGGCTTCCCGGTAGCTGAACTCTTCCGTCTGTTCTCCCACCGGTGCGAAAAGATCATAAAAGGCGAGAGTTTTCTGCCCCAGGCAGGAGGCCTTCCGCTTCAGATAGCGGCGGAACATGGGCAGTGCGTCCTCCATGGCCTGTATCAGGGAATCCAGGGTTTTGCGGCTGATTCGTGAAGACCGGAGGGAAGGATCCAGCATGTCTGGATAGTTCCGGCGGTTGTAAAGGCTGATACTGTTGCCTTTTACGCCGTTCAATGCAGCTGCAAAGGCGGTTTCATGCCGCTTCCAGAGGGACAGCTCAAGATGATAGGCCTTTTCCCTCACCTGCCTGGAAGGGGAAAATGCCAGATTTCGCAGTTCCACCACGGTCTTAGTTTCACCGGTAACATCATTCCAGCGGCAGTTCATTTCCGAGGACATGGAACTCTGAAGCCTGCCCCAGGCATCTCCGGCAGAACGCTGAAGGTCGCTTGCCAGATCCTCCAGTTCGGGGCTCATCTGATGCTCCAGACCTTCGAGCTCTCTCTGAAGGAAGTACTCAAGGCGCTGAATAATGCTTTCAGCCGGAAGTTGTGCAAGGAATTTTTTCAGACCGCTGCTGTCCGGAGTCAGGGATAGATTGCGGAGTATATCCCGGAAAATCAGGCGAAACCGTGTTGAGTAGCCGCTCAGGGGCATGCTCTGTTCTTCCAGACGGTTGATCTCCCGTATCCAGGCTGAATCCGAGGTGGCTATTGTATAATTGCAGTAGGCATAGCTGAACTGTTCGTCCAGGAGTCCTGCAATTCTGTCCACTTTTTGAAGATAGGTCTCCAGCCAGCTGACCACGGAAGAGTTGCTCTGTGTTCCGGTCTCTTCGGCCAGCTGTTCTCCCTTCCGGAGAATATCCGGTATTTCCCCGATGAGCTGTCCGGTTTCTTCCCGCTGTGCGGGGATGCTCTTGCTGATCTCGGAAAAATCCCAACGGGGAAGGGATCCGTTCTGTGAACCCCGTTCTGATGACCCCTGTTCTGATGGATCCGGGAGATCCGGTGAGACCTCTCCCGAAGCAGTTCCCCGGCTGCCGCTCTCATTTGCTGCGGCCCGGATCAGCCGGTCTTTACCCCAGCCAGTGCGCGCTGTCATCCACATATTCCAGAATCTCCTCAGGTTTAAAAAACAGTTTGATTTCACGCTCAGCGCTTTCCACACTGTCAGATGCATGAATAATATTCATCCGGGTGACAGACGCATAATCTCCCCGGATAGTTCCCGGAGCCGCTTCATCGACGTTGGTGGCTCCGCACAAAAGACGCAGGTGGGCAATTGCATTCTCGCCCTCCAGCACCATGGCAATTACCGGGCCGCTGGTCATGTAGGCAATCAAGCCGGGGAAAAAGGGTTTCCCCTCATGTTCCGAATAATGACGCCGGCATAGTTCCTCGCTTATTCGCATGATCTTCATCGCAGTTACATGGAAGCCTTTTTTTTCAATCCTGCTGATAATTTCACCGGAGATGCGCCGCTGTAAAACCCCCGGCTTGAGCATGGAAAATGTTCGTTCATGTGCCATGGAAAACTCCTTGTAGTATACTGTCAATATACACTATAACATGAAATGCAGATCGGTTCGGAGGTGAACCTTGAAATTCAAAAATCGCCGGCACCCGGGTATCCAACAGCCGAAGGTCCTGCTGGTTGTATTGCTTCAGCTCATTTCTCTTCATATTCTCAGCGCTGCACCGGGAAATCTCCGGCTGGTGCACGGGTTTCCGGTGCAGAATGCTCTGAACTTTCAGGGGGACGTGCCTGTGTCCAGGGAGTTTGCGATTCATATCCATCCGGATGTTTTCTCAGCCCGTATCACCTTACGAGAATCCAGAGCGGATCTGGATCTGTATTTATATAATTCATCCGGCGATCTTGTGAGCTATGCGGAGGAAAGCAGTTTCAATGAGAGCATATACCTGGACCGCCTGACCGCACCATCCCTGGAAAACGGTGAATACCGGATCGAGGTGCTGTATCAGCTGCCCAGGCAGCCCGTCATCGACGGCAGGCCGGTGGAAGAAATCCCGTTCCAGCTTGAGCTGGATCTGATTCGCAGAGGGGACCCTGTGCCTCTGGAGACCGGAGTGAGCACCATGGGCAGGCTGCGCCAGGATCGGGGCATGATCGAATACTTCCTCATTGACCTCCCGCCGTCGGCAGACACCCTCCGTGTTGATATTTTCGGCGCACCTGCGGATATTGATTTTGCCCTGAATCCCGGAGAAGGATTTACCGATCCCTATACGGCCCTTTATCCTGCTGACAGCCACCTTGCTTCAGAGAGCCTGACCATATCTACCGGGCACGTATCACAGCGCCGCTTCTTCCTGATGGTATACACCAGAATGTTTGAAGAACAGGACATCGGGTATTCCATACGGGTATCTGCAGATGATTCTCCGCCCCCGGAAGCCCTGGAGTACCCCGAGCTGCCCCGGGAGCTCAACGGGCTGGAGCGGGCGGTCGCCGCCACGGTGGAACTGGCAGGTCAAACCGGCGGGGGATCCGGCTGTGTTATCAGTCCCGACGGATTTATTCTCAGCAATTACCATGTGATTCTCGACCAGTCAGGCCAGCCGGCCCCTCATATGACCGTGGGGCTTACTCTGGACCAGCGATCTCCGGCCAGGGAACTTTTTACCGCAGAAGTGGTCCGCTGGGACGCGGAGAAGGATCTGGCGCTGCTGAAAGTGATAAGCGGTCGCTACGGACAGGCATTGCCTGAAGATTTTCGTCTGAATCATTTTTCCCTGGGAGAACCCCGGGATCTGAAACTTTCGGAGAGTCTGCACTTTCTGGGCTACCCTGCCGTTGGCGGTCTGGGAAGCAAGGTTACCATCAGCTATACACGGGGAACCGTCTCAGGATTTGAGCAGAGGGGAGAAGGGTTATATATAAAAAGCGACGGGGAGATCAACTACGGAAATTCCGGGGGAGCAGCGATGGATCGGGATTTCCGGCTTATGGGAATTCCCACCCAGATTAATCCCGATGCCGGGGGAAAACTTGCGTACATTCACGCCGTGAGCATGGTTCCTGAAAGCTGGCTGGAATTGGCCGGTACAATTGCCGGGAAGGACTCTCCGGGGACTGCACCGGCCGCTGACTGAGGATGACTGAACAGCAAGCTCTCGGTCAGTCAGCACGCTGATATTGCAGCCCGGCCATTACAGCAGCCTGCAAAATAGCGCAGACTGCCGACAAAAGTCCGATCGGGAGGAAAGTCCGATCAGGAGTGAAGCCCGATCAGGAGTAAAGCTCGATCGGAAGTAAAATGCATCAGGAGATCAGCCGTTTCCCTTGCACTTCATGAGAGCGTCATTCGTTTCCCGGAAGCGCTGAACAACCAGAGGCAGAATTCCCAAGGCCACTTCAGGGTGGGATTTAAGAATGGCCTGGAAGCTCCATGAGGACAGAAGAAGACATTCAGTTTCCTTCACGGCGATGACGTCTGCAGTTCTGGGCGCACCGTCCAGTACGGAAAACTCCCCGATAACCTCACCGCTGCCGTGGGTTGCCACATCCAGATGCTCGCCGCTTTCGGTGGTCTTCTGAACCTTCACCGATCCGCTCTGAATGATAAAAAGCCCGACACCGCTGGTGCCCTGTTCGACCAGCGCATCCCCCGGTGAAAAACTCCGTTTGGTACAGGCCTTGTAAATGGTTTTCAGATAGCGGGCTTCCAGATTCTGGAAGAGGCTCACCTGTTCAAGCACTTTGTAGTCATTCATCTGATTCTCCTCGAACCGAAATACCGTTTCAAATTGACTCTCTCCAGTATAATTAGCTCTTGATGCCCTGTCCATCTGGATTTTCGTTCCCCATGGGGTACTCTTCCAGGGACTCGTAGATTTCCTGAAAGAAACGGGTTCTTTTCAGGTTTTTCAGGCCCGAGTCCGGCACCAGCTGTTCCTCTTCAAGACGGCATAATTCCCCCAGATCCTGGGAGCAGCCCTGCTCCTCTCCTGCATGAAGCAGAGTTGAAAAGTAGAGGCAGCTGATTCGATCCCTCCGTCTCAGGGAAGGAAAGCTTCCGCACATTCCCATGGCATCGCTGATGAAAAATGCAGCGCCTTCACGGTCATCCCGGGCGGCGTGTATTTCACCCAGCAGAACCAGAAGGGTGAACAGCTCATGGTAGGTGCTGTGCCTCTGGGCCAGGAGCAGTCCCGATCTGGCTTCCTCTTCGGCCTCGCTGAGTCTTCCCAGGATCAGGAGGACCTCAGCTCTCAGGCAGGCATTGCTGATACGGTCGAATATATTGGGACTCTGGCTGCTGCGGAAGGAGCTTTGTTCCATAACCGTATCGATTTCAGGGTTTTCCGGATTCAGATGCCAGAGATACACCGCCTTGTAGCTGTATGCCGCAACCCGGTTTACGCTGTCCCGCTGGGCGGAGGCGATCATCTCGTCGCAGATTGCCCCCAGCTGATCCCACTTCCCGCTGAGGAATGAAAGTACGGGTACGGTGGGTTTCAGCATATCGTCACCCACCGAGCCGCTGTGGAAGGGTGAGGCCTCAATAAGCTCCAGGGCGTATAGATAGCGGCCGCGGTACATGGAAAGCTGAACCTCCGACTGGATCTGATAAATCCGGTGCTCGGCTTGCGCCAACTCTCCCAAAAGTGCTTCTGCATTCTCCCAGTTTCCCCGTTTGGATTCACTTTGAATCATCAGGCTGAGCACCGCCGCCTGGGCATGATGCCTGCTGTTGGCAACCAGTCCTCTGTGGAGATGAAATTCCCGGTCATCGCAGCGGCGGTAATACTGAAGGGACCGGCTCCCGCAAAATATCCCCTTTTCAAAGCGGTGGGATCTGATGTTGTAGGCGGTGAGAATATGCAAGGCAACGGCTCCGTAGAGCCAGGTCTTTTCGTCGATGGAAATTCCCAGCATCTCTTTCACAATGCTGTCGGCCTGGGTGACGAAACCGTTGTTGAAGAGTATCCGCGCCCGCATAAAGAGAATATCCAGCCGGAATTCCGGGGCCTTGCCGATCTCCTTCTCCATGATCTCCAGGTATGGAACAAATTCCATGTTGTAGGCTCTGGTTCTGCTGTCGGCAGCATGCTCAACCGCCATCCTGATCTCCCTGCTGTGTACCAGATGATGCAGAAGGCGCACCGGATGAGGATGGTCCTGTTCCCTCATAATATCCGCAACAATCCGGTGAAGGATCCGCTTGTTATAATTGAGAATGGAATTGTACAGAGCCCGTTTGATCAGGTCGTGCCTGAAATAATATATGCCCCGATCCTCTTCAAGAAGATCCTCGCTGATATAAAACTCAAGGGCTCCGGGGACTATTGCCGGATCTCCCGACGTAAGACGCTGCACGGTTTCAGCATCGATGGTGCTGAAAAAATGGGAAAACACCGATAATTTGATGATGAGATCCCGGATATCCGGGTTGTAGCCCTCGATCCGGCTGAGAAAAAGGTTCTGAATGCTGTCGGGAATGCCTTCGTCGGTGACGGTGTTCCTCCCCTCCTTCCCAAGCCGTTCAACATGACCTGCGTAGCTCCGCAAATAGAGCGGGTTGCCCTTGCTCTGATTGAGCAGCAGTTCTCTCAGCTGAGGGTTGTCCGGGGTGCCGAGAATATCCAGAAGTTTCGCCCCCTCCTCCTGAGTGAGGGGCGGAATTTCACGGTGCTGCAGCCCGGGAATAATCTCATCGGTTTCCGCCCGTGGCTCCCGTTCGCAGAGAATTACCATGGGGGAGTTGGTTCGCTGCTTGAAGAAGAATTTCAGGAAATCCATGCTTTTTCGGTCCATGCTGTCGGAATTATCTATGAACATGATAACCCGGGAGTCCCGGCCCATGCTCTGAAGCAATTCGTTCAGCAGGCCGTTAAGTATCTCAAAGGCCTGATCCCGGAGGGTGATACCGCTTCGGTCCCGATAGAACCGGGCGAAACGGGAGGCTGCAGGTCTGTCGCCGATATTCACCTTATCCGGAGAGTTGCAGAGCTGTTTGGTAATTTCCGCTTCATCCATGCCGGGGTGTACCCGGAAATAATTGGCGATGAAGTCCACGATCACAATATATGGTTGACGGCGGAATTTCCGCGCCCGACTGAACAGCAGTTCCACCGGAGACGTGCTTTGCTCCTCGATTGCCTTGATGCACTGGTGAACCAGCTCGGTTTTTCCTATGCCCGGTTCGCCGGTGAGCAGAAAGCCCTGGAAGTTTCCTGCAGGGGGCAGAAAGTACTGACGCTGGATTTCTCCCAGCAGATGTTCCCTCCCTACAAATTCTTCCCGGCGGACGATCGCCTGTTTCCCGTGGCTCACCGGATAAAGAGTGAGGGGCTCTTTCACACCCTTCACCCTGACCCGCCGGGCAGGGCCCAGCTCCATATCTCTGCTGCAGAGCTGTGCGCTGTCTTCGCTGATCAACAGCTCTCCGGAGGCGGCGGCTTCCTGAATTCTTGATGCTACATTCATGGTGCTGCCGGTAACTACATCGAATTCCCCCCGGGTTCCGGTGGTAATCAGGCCGCTGTGCACGCCGATGCGCATCTTCAGACCCAGATCTTCTCCCGAGGGGCCGCTGATGGAGGGGAGCTCCCTGAGAAGCTCTATTCCGCAGTAAACGGCCCGTTCAGCATCATCCTCATGAATGGTGGGTACGCCGAACACCGCCACCATCGCATCGCCGATGTATTTCTCCACACTTCCTTCGTGGGCGCGGACAATATCTTCAAAGCGGCCGAATACTGCAGAAAGCAGCTCGTCGGCTTCTTCGGGATCCATGTCCCGGGTGAGTTCTGTTGAGTTTTCCAGATCGGCGAAGAGCACGGTTACCCGCCGCCGCTCCCCTTTTCGTAGATGGGCCGACTGCCCTGATTCCCGGATGGCTGCTATCCTCCGAAGTTCTGCTTCAGTTCCCGCCGAACGTTGTCGATCACCTGCTGGTACTGACCGTCAAGGTGTTCAAGGTTTGCCTGAAGGGCTTTGTTGAATTCCGGATCCATTTCCGGACGGATGGACATGCGCTGACCTGTCTGACGTGCCATCTGTTCTTCCTTTTGCTTGAGATGGTCCGCAAAACGTTCCTTCAGCGCATCCAGAAGACGCTCTTTATCCTGGAGATAATTCTGATAAAACTCTCTCAACTGTTCAGGCACCCCTTCCATGGCTTTATTGCCCGGAAACAGAAACTTCAGGGCGCCAGCAATAATACTGATATCATCCAGGCTCTGGTCGGTGGAGGGGAGGGTGATGCGGGCAAGCACCGAATCCATAAGACCCGAAAGCACTTCCTTCCGCTCATCTTTTCCGAATTGCTTCAGCTCCTTCTCCACTTCATCCTCATTGCCTTTCTCCAGTTCAGCCATGAGACGCATGCCTGCCTCCCGGTGCTCCCGGGCTTTCAGAGAGCTGCTGTCCGCCTTAATATCTTCCGTACGCTCCAGAGCCAGTTCCAACGCACTTTTTATGTATCCCATATTTTTCCCTCCTGTAAGCTGATAACTTTGTGAACCCGCTGATCCCCGGGCTCCAGCGGAAGTGAACTGCGAATTTGACAGGTAAAACAGAGAGCCGCGCTGAAAATATCCCGGTGACTTTCCAGAAACTGGTCGTAAAAACCGCCTCCCCGGCCCAGCCTGTCTCCCCCTGTTGTGAAACCAAGTCCCGGTACAATGACAAGGCTGTCCTGCTGCCGGTAATCAGGGGCAGCTTCCAGCCTCCGTGAGTCCTCAATCCGGGGCACGGGTATATTATACGCATCGAGCTCCAGTTCATCCATGCTCATGGTAATCCATTCATGGAAACCGAGGACTTTCCCTCCCAGAGTCCGGGGGGGGTGGAGAGGATGTTCCGGACTCTCAACCCGTGGAAGAAATATCCTTTTTCCCTCCCGTGAGGCCTGTTTCAGCAAGGGCAGAATGGGAACCTCTTCCTTCATGGGAACATAGGCCAGAATGAAGCGGGCATTTTTCCATTCATCCAGGCTGCGAAGCTGTGAAGTTATGGCTGCGGCTTCCCCATTCCGCCGTTCCCTGGAAAGATTGTCCAGCTCTTTGCGGATCTCCCTGCGCAGAAGCTTTTTTTTCCTTTTTACATCACCTGCTTCCCCGGCCCCATTATCCATGCGTTTTCTCCTGTCCATATGCACGGATAAGCTGATCAGGCCTTTTCAGGCTGTTCCGATACCACTGATGGCGAATTTCCTGGAGTTCGTGGGCATCAGGTTGAATGGGAATCCGGGAATCCCTCAGCCTCCTGTCCAGGGAGCTGAGGCAGATTGCCGCTGAAACGGATATGTTGAAGCTTTCCACAAATCCATGCATGGGTATGCGAACAAATTCATCCGCCAGATCCAATGCGGTATCGCTTAACCCGTTGAGCTCGGTACCGAACATCAGGGCCATGGGACCTTTCTCTATGGAGAGATCCTCCAGGAGGCAGTCCCGGCTGTGGGGGGCTGTGGCAATTATTCGGTATCCGCTTTCTTTGAGCTGCCGAATTGCATCGGGGGTGTTGTTTTCCTTCTCCCGGTAATGATGAAGGGTGAGCCACTGGGCGGTGCCCAGCTCAACATCCGGGTTTATCCGGTAGCTGTTTCGATTCTCCACTATGTGCACATGCTGAATTCCGAATGCATCGCAGCTTCGAAGTACCGCACTGGCGTTGTGAGGCTGATAAATATCTTCCAGCATGACGGTGACATGGCGTTGACGCAGCGACAGAACCTGATCAATCTTTTCCGCCCGTCCCGGGGTTACAAATCCCTTCAGATAATCATTCAGGGCTTTCAATTCGTGAGTATTCATTTCCTGAATGTTACATGATATAGTGCGCCGATGGCCAGAAAAAAGAGACGATTTGAAGATATAGAATTCCAGCAGGTGAGCCTGAAAGGCCAAAGCCTCTCGGCACCCCTTGAAAACGGAAAGCAGATTCGTGTGGACGGTAATCTGCTGATTCCCGGCGATGCCGCCGATCTCACCGAGCTGAGAAAGCGGAAGGGGTTTATCGATGCCCGGCCTCTGCGCCTGGTCCGCCGCAGCCCCGACCGGGTTACGCCCTGGTGCCCCCACTTCGGAATCTGCGGCGGCTGTACCTGGCAGCACGCCGATTACCCGGCACAGCTTCGCTACAAAGACGAGATTCTCCGAAAAGCCCTGTCCGATCATCAGGATATACCGGAACCCATGGCGCCCACCCTTCCAAGTCCCCGGCAAATTCGCTACAGAAACAAGCTTGAATACAGCTTTTCCCGCCGCAGATGGTTTGAAGACAGCAATGCGGGAAGCGATCCCCGGGCTCTGGGGTTTTTTGTTCCCAAACAGAATAACCGGGTGGTGGATATTTATGAATGCTATCATCAGGATTCTGTATCAGACAGAATCCGAAACCGGGTGCGGGAGTACGCTCTTGAGAAAGATATCAGCTTTCACGATCCCATCGAGCACCAGGGGCTTTTACGCACCCTGGTAATCCGGATTACTTCAACGGGTCAGATAATGGTGGCTCTGGTGCTCTATGAAGAGGATAAGACGGTAATTGACGGTTTCGTGACCATGCTCCAAAGCGAGTTTCCCGAGATAACCAGCCTCTATTATATTGTGAATAATAAAATGAATGACGCCTACGGGGACTGTCCGGCCACCCATGCAGGCGGAGAAACGGCAGTGTATGAGCAGCTCGGCCATGTGCGGTTCCGCATCGGCCCCCTGTCCTTTTTTCAGGTGAATCCCCTTCAGACGGTTGCACTCTATGAGCTTATCCGGGATTTTGCCGACCTGGACAGCAGCGAGACCCTGTATGATCTCTACACCGGCACCGGCAGTATTGCCCTTTTTCTTGCAGAACGGGTGAAGAACTTGGTTGCCGTGGAATACGTGGAATCGGCAATTGAGGATGCCAGAATTAATGCTGAACTGAACGGGATAAAAAATGCAGAATTTTTTGCCGGGGATATGAAGGATGTGCTGAATGATGAGTTCATCGCCCGCAACGGAAGGCCCGATGTGCTGATCTGTGATCCTCCCAGGGCAGGGCTGCACCCGGATGTTGTGGAGACCATTATCGCGTCGGGAGCATCCCGGCTGGTGTATGTAAGCTGCAATCCCGTATCTTTGGGGCGTGATCTCCTGCGCCTCAGGGAATCGTACCGGATTGTAAAATACCGGGCGGTGGATATGAGTCCCCAGACCCCCCATGTGGAAACGGTAATGCTCCTTGAGAAGAAGCGTGAAGCGTGAAATCCTTGAGTTATTCCGGCACAGGTCCTATAATTTAGACAATTAGTTTTTCGTTAAAAAAATGGCGCAGTTCGATTCACGGAGTGAAGGAATTAGCGGAGCAACGCAGGAATGCGTACCAGATCGGAGGATTCGGCCTCCCTGGAATTGAAATCCATGAAAAAGCAAAAGCTTGAGGTAAAAATATGACGATACGTGCCAGATTGATGATAAGTTTTGTGCTGGTGATGGTACTGGCCGCATCATTGATTTTCAGCATCTTTTTCATTTCAGATCTGAACAGCAAAGCCAGGGCTGACCAGCGGGTGCTGATCGGTCTCCAGGCTCAAATAGATCTGGAAGCTCAGAGCATGCTGAAGATGCTTGCCAATACAATGAGCAGCTACCCCGATGCATATGAGGAGGCGGTGGCGGAAACCGACGCCCAGCTGGCACGGGTTTCTGAAATTCAGTTTATCCGGGGGCTTTCCCCGGTAATTGACCGGCAGCTTCTTGAGATTGATAATATTAAGGCGATTATCAGAGCCAACAGCCAAAAAGTCCTTCTGGATGCAGAGCAGATATTTGAAGAAAACGGGTTCAATACCATCAGCGGTTCCAGTCTCTTTTCCTATATTCTGAGAAATCACGAACGCCTTACCAGTTTTCAGCTCTTTCTGATTTCCGAATTCGCCGGAAAGACCAATCAGTATGTATTCGGATATGAGGTGGCCCACGAGCAGTTTGCGGAAGTTATTGATTCCATCAACGATGCAGTAATCCGCCGCAGCAGGATTATCACCCTTGTGATGGTCGGCTTCAATATCTTCCTGCTTCTGGCCGTGCTGGCGGTGACCGCAGGAATTATGTCCGGGATCAGTAAATCCATTAAAGGTCTGGTCAACGCAGTGAAAATTATGACCGATAAAGACCTGAGTCAGACGGTTCCCGCCGTAGGCAGGGACGAGATCACCTTTATCAGCAAAAATCTGGAAAAATTGCGGCTTTCCCTTTCCCGACGGCTTTCGGAAGCCCAGCGGATGAGCGTGGAAAGCGTGGATGTGGGCCAGGATCTTTCTTCAATCACCCAGCAGACTGCAGCGGCGGTAACCGAGATTTCCAGCAATATTTCCAGCATGGGTGATCAGGTAGAGAAAATCAGCGACAGCCTGAATACTTCCGCAGAACGGAATAACCGGGTGAACACTGCCATATCTGAATTGAACAACAGTTTTCACAAAACCAGAGAAGCATTCACCCTCACCGCAGAATTGATCACCAGCCTTCTGAAATCCTTTAACCGGATTTCCGAGGTCTCCAGCACCCGGCAGGAACAGGCAGAGCTGTTGAGCCGCCTGAGCAAAGAGCGGATAGCCGAGCTGAAGCAGATGGTTGATCAGATTCAGAAGGTGGAGGATTCTTCCCAGAATATGGAGAAGATTCTCACGGCCATCAATGAAATCGCAGAACAGACCAGCATTCTTTCCATGAATGCCGCAATTCAGGCCGCCCGGGCCGGAGATGCAGGAAAAGGCTTTTCGGTTGTTGCCGACGAAATCCGGGCCCTCGCCATTACCAGCGGGGAACAGGCTGCCAACATGCGGGATATCATGGTGGGGGTAATCAACTCACTGAAGAGCGTGTCCCGTACGTCCCAGACCACAGAAGAATCTTTTCTTCATTTTCAGGGCGAAATTCAGGCCCTTGTTCAGGCCTTTGAGGAGATCGGCGATAATACCTCCCAGATGACGGGAACCGTGGAAGACGTACGCAGCCATCTGAACGAGGTTGATGACCTCAGCGCCCATTCGGTGGCCCAGTCCGAGGAAATCAAGGAATCGGCTTCCGGCGTGGCCCAGGAAATTGAGCAGCTGAAAAATCTGGGCTCGGAAATCAGCTACGGTTTCACCGAGATCTCCCAGTCCGTGGGAGAGATCACCTCTGCCATGACCTCAATATCAGATCTGAATGTGGGGCTTCAGGACAAGGCCAAGGGGCTGGATGAATCCATCGCCTCCTTTGTTCTCCCCGGCAGGGAGGAGTTGTACGAGGATGCATCGCCCGGGGATGAAGGGGATGCCGAACCCCGGGAAGCGGATCAACGTACTTCCGAGCCGGCGGATCTTGAACCAGAATATGAATATGAATCCGAGACTGATGGTGAAGAGCTATCCGATACTTCGGAAGGTTCCGATTTTCACGCAGATTCGGAGGTTCCCGAATCCGATACGCTGAAAGAACAGGTTGAACCGGAAGCCGTGGAGGAAGAAATCTTCGACGCCCCGGTGAGCAGGAACACCCCGGACAGCCAGGACGCTCCGGAGAGCCGGGACGAAGCTGCTGAGGAATTTGAGAGCCCGGAAAGCTCCGAAAACCGGGAAACAACAGACTCCAGCGCTGATGCGGGGGATCCGGATCAGTCGGAGGATGTTACCGAACTGGATATTGAAGAACTGGGAGACCGCTGATCTGCTTCGAAACCTGGAGATTTCACAACTGACAAACTACAATAAAGATGCCCTAGGGCAAAACCAATACTTTGAGGTGTTTTATGCGAATTGTGTCTGGTAAGTTTTTACTTCTCATGCTTGCGTTTTTTCTGGCTGCAGGTTTCTTTCTCTCCGCCGATCCGGTGGAAGGGTACTGGAAAAGTGTGGATGAAGACGGCGAACCCACCGCCTTCTGGCAGATATATATCGAAGACGGAATGGCTTTCGGCCGGATTGTAAAGATCATCGGCAAACCCCAGGATTCCATCGCAGACAAAGTTGAGGCAAGCTATCCCGACCATCCGGTGAGCGGTCAGCTGAATACCATGCGGGTGGTTGATGTGCCGTGGATTTATAACCTGGAACCACGTCGAAATGAAGGAGAGTGGACCAAAGGGCATATTATCGACCCCAATGACGGGAAACGCTATGCCCTGGACCTGAACTTCATTCCCGCAGATCACCGGAAAGCGGTGGACGGACAGGAAACCCTGGAAGTTAAGGGGAAAATTCTGATGTTCGCCCGTTCCCAGTACTGGGTCCGCTCAAGCCGTGCCGAGGTTGATTCCTATCAGGAATAGCGGCTGACCGCCCGGAAGAAAAATCAATTCTCCGTTCCCGTCCGGTGAACGGAGAATTATACTCCCTGCCGTTCCCGAAAACCTCCCGAATACTCCCGATATATGATACATATGAAGCATCCCCCATGGCAGTTGCCGGAAACCTGCGGCATACGAGGTGCAAATGAACAGAGAAGCCGGAAACCGGCGAACTTCCGAATACAGAAAAAAGAAGTCCGACAAAACCCCCATCCCTATTGAAATCCTGTATCAGGATGAAGTCATATTTGTTGTCGATAAACCTCCGGGGATGCTGGTGCACCCCAATCAATACGACAGAAAAACCCCATCCCTGGTGAACAGCCTCAGCGGAAAAATGCACGCCAAGGTCTACCCCGTTCACCGGCTGGACAAGGATACCAGCGGTCTGATTCTTTTCAGCCGTGACAAGGCTGCTGCAGCCAAACTGGGGGAGCAGTTCAGCGATTCCCGGGTGTTGAAGAAGTATCACGCAGTGGTGTTCGGTACGCTGGATACCCCCGCAGAGGTTACCGCCCCCATCCGGCAGGGAGGCAAGGGGGAAAAGCAGCCTGCTCTGAGCAGAATACGCTTTCTTGCAGAGGCGCAGATTGAGGGCGTTCAGCTCAGCCTGGTGGAGATCGAACTGGAGACCGGAAGAAACCATCAGGCCCGCATCCACTGTGAAATCCTGGGAAAACCCATCGTCGGTGACCGGCAGCACGGCTGGAAAGAGCCGAATGCTGAGCTTGCCCGGATCCTGAACCTGCCGGAATGGACTCCCATGTTTCTCCGTTCCATGGAACTGGGGTTTGACCACCCCATGGACGGCCGGCGGATGTTTTTCTCCGAGGGGTACCCCGGCATGTGGCAGGCACTGCTGGAACCCTTGTTCAGGGAAATTCAGTAGACATATTTCCTGTAGTCTTTTTACAGTATTTTGAATATCTTTCAACAGAACGTGTACTTGCATATAACGTATCAAACCTATCAACCTAAATTTTGGACCGGAACTGCGCTGCATTCGGGCAGGCTGTATCCGGCCGCACAGGAGTTTTCATGGCAATTGTAGAATTACAGGACGTTCACAAGGTGTATCCTCTGGGAAAAACCGAAGTCCATGCGGTTCAGGGAGTAAGCTCCCAAATTCAGAAAGGGGATTTCATTTCCATAGCCGGACCTTCGGGATCGGGAAAATCCACCATTTTGAACATGCTGGGCTGCATAGATGTGCCCACCGACGGATCGGTGATTATCGACGACGTGGATACGAAGGACCTCAGTGATAAACAGATCACCGAACTTCGGCACAGATTCATCGGGTTCATTTTTCAGAGCTTCAATCTGATTCCGGTGCTCAACGTGTATGAAAATATTGAGTTCCCCCTGCTTCTGGGCAAAGAGAAAGTATCCCGGGGTGAAAAAAGCGACTGGATCAACTACCTCATCGAAGAGGTGGGGCTGGCAGATTGGCGGAATCACCGCCCCAACGAACTTTCCGGAGGCCAGAGACAGCGTGTAGCCATTGCCAGAGCCCTCGTGGCCAAACCCCAGGTTATTCTGGCTGACGAGCCCACTGCCAACCTGGACTCCAAAACCGGAGAACAGATCATCGAACTGATGAAAAAAGTAAACCGGGATCAGGAAACCACATTTATCTTTTCCACCCACGACCCCACAATTGTTGGAATTGCCGACCACATTATCCGACTTCAGGACGGCAAGATTGTTCATGAAGAACGCCGGGAGAAGTAAATATGCCCATTTTAATGCGAATTGCTCTCCGGAATCTCCGGGAGCATAAGGCCAAGACTCTTATTGTGGGAGTGCTGATCGCTCTGGGTATTTTGATTCTCACCCTGGGGAATTCGGTGCTGGCCACCGCCGCGGTGGGAATTGAGCGTTCCTTTATAGACAGTTTCACCGGACACATTCTCGTCCGGGCGGAAGCGGAGAATCCGGTGACCATCGCTGGCGCACAGGGGTTCAGCTCCGATATTACAGGTCAAACCATTCCGAATTATGACCGGGTCTACGAATATGTTTCCGGGCTGGATCAGGTTACGGCGGCGAATCCCCAGATCACCTTTTTCGGGACCATAGATTTCAGTACCGAAGAGAAATCCAAGGCGGCCATCGCCCCGATTTTCGGGGTGGAACCCGAGAGCTATCTGAATATGTTCCCCGACAGCCTGCAAATTCTTGAGGGCCGATTCCTGGAGCCCGGTGAAAGCGGTGTCGTGCTTCCTGCGGAGACGGTGAAGCAGATTCGGGAAGACCTGAACGAAGATATTCAGGTGGGTGACGAAGTACGGATCCAGGGGTTTTCCGGTGGACCGGGCGGCGGAGGAGGCGGAATCCGCATCCGACGGCTCGAGCTCCTGGGAGTGTACGAATACCTGGTGGATGCAGGAAACACCCAACCCTATGCCTTTATTGATGCCTCCACGGTACGCTCCATGGCCGGCATGGTTGTGGGAAGCGCCGATGCGGTGAACATTGATCAGGCGGACAGCAGCCTGCTGGACACCGGAGATGAGATGTTCGGCGGGGATGATATGTTCGCCGAAGAAGACCTGTTTGCCGATGACGCCCTGTTTTCATCGGAGGTTGATACTGTTGAGGCCGATCTGAATGATGAGAATCTCTACGGAATTCTGGGAGATACCAGCGAACGGGCCATGGCCAGCCGTCCGGACGCCGGTGCCTGGACCTATATACTCCTTCGCCTTGAAGATGACAGCCAGACTACCACGACCCTTATGGAGCTGAACGGCCATTTTCAACAGGAGGGCTGGGCGGTGGAAGCCGTGGACTGGTCCGAAGCCTCGGGAGGGGTGGCCCAGTTCAACCAGGCCTTCCAGGTGTTTTTCTACGTTGTGGTAATCATCCTGTCGGTTGTCTCAGTGATCATCATTATGAATACGCTGGTTATTTCGGTGATCGAGCGCACCAAGGAGATCGGTACCATGCGGAGTCTGGGGGCCCAGAAAAAGGTTGTCAGAAGAATGTTCATAGCCGAAACCATGAGTATTTCTCTGGTGTTCGGAACCATCGGACTCTTGCTGGGACTTCTGATCATCTGGATTCTCAATATGGTTGGTATTACCGCTCCAAACCCCTTCTTTGAGGTGCTGTTCGGCGGATCAACCTTGAGACCCATTCTGGACAGCGGGGCAATTCTCAGCTCGTATCTGATTATGCTGGGAATCGGACTCATATCAAGCTGGTATCCGGTACGGGTTGCGTTGAAGATTCAGCCCCTGGAAGCCATGCAGGCGGCATGAGTGCGGCGGCCGATCCGCCGCACACAGACCTTGAGGTGAAAAATGAAATACTTGAATATCGCAATACGAAATCTCAGCAGGCAGAAAAAACGGAGCCTGCTGCTGGGGGGCGCCATAGCCTTCGGCATTCTGATGATCACTCTGGTGAATGCCTTTACCGCCGGAGCCACCCAGAATGTAAAAGAAAACTTTTCATACCTGCTGGCAGGACACATCTACATCAGTGAAGAAACCAAGCGGGCGGACGGTGAAGTGCTCGATGAATTCATGGATGACGAGATTGTGCTCCAGGAGCTTGAAAATCTGGGCATCCAGGAGACGGACATGGTGAAGCGCTCATCCATGTTTGCCACCATGATTTTCAACGGCAGGCAGACAAGCCAGAGCGTACAAGGAGTTCGCTGGCAGCAGGAGCCCCAGCTGGTGGAACGGATGAAACTGGTTGAGGGGTCGGTGGACGAGGCCCGGGACGATCCCCGGGGGCTGATCCTCAGCGAACAGGCTGCAGAGAGTCTGCGGGTTCAGTTGGGCGAAGAGATCACCATCAGAACCAATACCATCACCGGGCAGCAGAACGTGGGAAGCTTTGTGGTTCGTGCAATCATGACCGACCCGGGAATTCTCGGCTCCCTCTCCAGCTACGCAAATCTGGATCGGGTGAACGAGATGATCAATCTTTCTCCCGGCAGCTACCAGACCCTGAATGTCACCCTGGATTCCCTGGAACAGGTGGATCCGCTGACCAACCGGCTGTACCAGGCCCTTGAGCAGCGTGCCCAGGTGGCTCCCCGGGATGAACGGGGGGGATTAAACCTGGGCGATCTGTCTTTCACTTTTCAGGAAGAGGAAGAGGAGCCCTGGGATGGCTCCCGCTATGTAGTTCAGAATATCAATGACTTCACATCCCAGATCGACCAGCTCTCCCAGACGCTGAATCTGGTGGGGCTCTGGATTCTGGTTCTGCTGATTATCATCACCATGGTGGGTGTGACCAACACCTTCAGGATGATTATGTATGAGCGAGTGAAGGAGATCGGCACCATGCGGGCCGTGGGTATGCAGCGGAAGGGTGTCCGGAGAATATTCCTCTGGGAGGCCGCCAGTCTGGGTACTCTGGGGTATGTAATCGGACTCATCCTGGCAATCATTGCGGGTTTCCTCATCGGGTTCATTCAGATTCCCCAGGATAACGCATTCAGCCTGTTTACCCTGAATGGAAGCGTGACATTCCCCTTTACCCTCGGTTCACTGCTTTTTAATTATATTTTCGTAACGGCCATGACGGTTCTTGCAGCCAGTTTTCCCGCCAACAAAGCGGCGAAGGCCCAGCCTGCGGATGCACTGCGGTCATGATTCACCAGTGCCGGGCCCTGACCCGGCCTGGTATGAAGACGCCGGGCGATCAGCCCGGCAGGCAAATGAAGGAGATAGTATGAAATATTCCAATACACAAAACACAGCCGGGAGAAGGACTCCCGCCAGGTACGGCGTTGTCGCCGTTTTAATGCTGACATTTCTGATTCTGCCGGCGTTTCAGCTGGCGGCCCAGGAACCGGACGTGGATGCCATTCTCCGTCAGATAGATGAGTTCGGCACCTTCAACGATGATGATTTTTCCGCTGAGTATACCATAGTCAGCGACAAGCCCGGGGAAGAGCGCAGCATCTTCAAATCCAGAATATTCCGCAGGGATTCGGAAGAGAAATTTCTGCTCATAAATCTGGAGCCGGTTCTGCGCCGGGGAGAAGGTTTTCTTCAGGTGGGCGATACCGGCTGGTCCTATGACCCCGAAAGCCGGGAGTTCGGCATTTTCAACCTCAGTGAAAGCTTTGAAGACAGTGAAGCCAGGAATTCCGATTTCGATGATAATGACTTCTCCGACGAGTATGAAGCGGTGAGTTATGAAACGGGAACTCTGGGAAAATACGATGTATACATCCTGGATCTGGAAGCAAAAACGGATACTGTGGCGTATCCGGCCATAAAAATCTGGGTACGGCAGGATAATTATCTGCTTCTCAAAGAAGAGGATTACAGCCTTTCCGGCCGGCTCATGCGCACCAGTTATTTTCCCAATTACGCCAGAGCCGGGGGCTATTTTATCCCCACCAAAATGCTTTTTGTGGATAACCTCAATCCCGGTGAGCGAAGCGAAGTGACCGTGCGGAATATCAGTTTCGATCCCATTCCCGACACGGTTTTCACCAAGGCATATCTTGAACAGGTGAACAGATAATGAAAATTCCGACTATTCAACGCACTAAACAATACACTGATCAATACACAGACAGGCCGAAGGGACGGCGGAGGATCATCCCCGTCCTCCCGCTTCTTCTGATTATGTTCCTTCTTCCGGGTTTCGCTCTATCCGCCCAGGACGGGGGAGTTGACGAGGACGCATTGTTCGGCGGCGGAACCGGAGAGTCAAATGCAGCTTCAAATGAAGGCGGGGCCGGATCTGACAGTGGTTCTGAAAGTGGATCCGGCGGTGATGTGAACGAGGATGATCTTTTCGGAGGCAGCGAGGATGATATGTTCGGCGGCTCCGAATCCGGCGGCGGTTCAGACTCCGGCTCGGGAGACGGAATGATCGAAGAGATCGGCGAACCCGGCGAGGATGACGGCGACGACAGTCAGGCCTACACCGAATTTCTCACAAGCGAAGCGGTGCAGATCGGCGGCAGCCTCTCCTCCTCCCTTTCCAACTACTGGAGCTGGAGTGAGTACCCGGGAAGCGATGACGCCCCGGATGACCAGGAGGTGAACGACCAGCTGGGAATCAACCTCCGGGGAACGGTCTATCTCAACGCCCGTCCCTCAACGGATCTGCGGGTGTACATGAAGGTGAAAACCTCCTACCCGTTCAGCTCCGGTACCCAGGTGCTGGATTCCGCTACTTATATTCCGGATATTCCGGAAACCCCAACTGAGGATGAAGAAGGGGTCGCAACTACCTCCACAACGGTGGAGACTCCCAATCTGGATATTTTCGAATTCTATTCTGATGTGAACTGGAACCAGCGGCTGTTTTTCCGGTTCGGGAAGCAGACGGTGAATTGGGGTGTGGGCTATTTCTGGAGTCCCGGGGACTTTATATCCCTGGTTCCCATCGATCCTGATGATCCGGAAGCGGAGCGGGAAGGCCCTGTGGCAATCAAGGCAAGTCTGCCCTTCGGCCTGAACATGATCGACGCGTATCTGATCGGCGATGAGACGGTTCGGGAATTTTCTGAGCTGGGTGTTGCTGGGAAGGCTTCGCTCTATCTGGCTCCGGTTGAAATTGAGCTGGGCGCAGGGTATCAGAAAGACCGGCCGTTCCGGGTTATGAGTACGGCCCGGCTCCCCCTTCGGGATATCACCTTCTTCGGTGAGGGGCGCCTTTCCTTCGGACGCCAGGGCAGTGTTGTGAGCGATCCCGGGGATCTGGACGTTGAGCCTGTGCCGGAGCTGCCGGTATTTGAAGAGGATGACGCAACCTATTTCAGCGGTACCGCCGGTTTTCTGTATTTGAAAAGCGACCTCTTTGAGAGCAAAACAGATCTGAACCTCATTGCCCAGTATTTTTTCCAGGGCGAAGGATATGACGGAAGCGAGTATGTGAGGGCTCTTGCCTACGGACTGAGCACCGGGGAGATCCAGAGCGACCAGCTGGGGAATACCGGCCGCCATTACACCGCCCTCTCTCTGGGGCTGAATCAGCTGTTTCTTGAGGATCTGAGCCTTTCAAGTTTCTGGCAGGCCAACTGGTCGGATATGAGCGGCCAGATCAACAGCTCCCTGACCTACCGCTTCTTTGACGGCCTCTCCCTGAGCGCCGGGGTCATCACCGCATACGGGGAAAGTCCTTCGGAATATGTGTCCCTGGGATCATTCACCCTCCCGCCTGAATTCGGAGGCGAAGAGGTCAGCGTGCCGTCGTTCAAGAATCCTTTCGGTGATCTGGCAATAAATGTTACAGTGAATCTCGGCGGCGGGCGCTTCTAGCTTCCCCGCCTGATTCGGAGGAATTTGTGTATAAACTGCTTGCGTCAGACATCGACGATACTCTCCTGACACACGAAGGCGGTCTCCCTGAGGCCACCCACGCCGCTCTTCAGCTTCTTCACGATGCCGGAGTGGCGGTGGTGCTCAGCTCAGGCCGGGCAACCGCCAGCATGCGTCCGATTGCAGCACGGATTGTGGAGCCCGCAGACGATGAGTATTTAATTTCCTTCAACGGCGGAAGAGTGGTTACCGCACTTTCGGATACGGTGCTGTTTGAACAGGCAATCTCTTCCCGGGTAGTTGAGGAAATCATGACGTATGCCCGGGAAGAAAATCTTCATGTGCAGGCGTACAGCCATGACGGCTTTCTTGTGGAAGATATTCCCGGAACCAGTGAAGAAGAAAGCCGGCTCTACAGCGATATTGCCGCTCTTCCCTACGAGCGGGTGAAAAGCCTTTCCGGAGCTCTTCCCCGGGGCAGCGTGAAGCTTCTGATTATCGGGGAGCATGAAAATCTTCTGGTTCATCAGGAGCGGCTGCGAACGAAAGCCGCCGGCAGGTTTTCCGTAATGTTTTCAAAACCCAGGTATCTGGAAGTGGTGGCTAAAGGTGTGAGCAAGGGCCATGCCCTGGAAATGCTCGCAGGCCGGCTGAACATACCTCTCAGCCGGTGCATCGCCCTGGGAGACAGCACCAACGACATTGAAATGATTCAGACAGCCGGCCTGGGAGTTGCAGTGGGCAATGCCCGTCAGGAACTGAAAGACATTGCCGATCATGTGCTGACCCGGCATGCATCCCGGTCCGCCATCCTGGAACTGATCAGTTTTGCTTTTCCGGATATCGCCTCAAGCAGCCGTTTTCAGGAAATTATGAAAACAGCTCCCCAAGATACGAATTAAGAAATTTACCGTCGGGATCCATATCCCGCCTGAGAGCTACAAACTCTTCATATTTGGGATACAGCTTCTCCAGAGTTTCCCGGCCGGCTTTAAACCGTTTGGCCCAGTGCGGCCTGCCCCCGAAAGATAAAAACTGCTCCTCGATAATATCGAAGGCTCTGTAGCGATCGGCTGCATAGGGTTTCCGGGTGACACAGCCCATGGTCACGATATCTCTGTCATAGGCGTTGCTCAGCCAGCTGCCGTCGCCGGAGAGAAAGCGAATATCCATGGGAATATGGGCAAAGGCACGGGGATCGCTTTCAAGTGCGCTGCGGAAATTGAGAAAAAGCTCGGAATAATCTTTCTGATCGGCGGTCCACTCCGCAAGCTCAAGAGTGGAGCTCCGCTTTTTGGTTACCGTTGATTCATAGAGGCTGCCGGTGTGCACCTTTCGGTGGTTGAAAAAAGCCTGCGGATCAGCCGGTTTGAAAATCTGGTGAACCCGGGGCTGTCCCAGGAATACAGAAAGCGTGAGAATTCCCTGCGGTGCTTCACAAAATCCGGCGCATCCTGTAATTCAATCCGCCTTTCTTCGGCCTTCGCTTTGGCTTCTTCCTGGGCCAGAGGATCCGCAGTGATTTTATATGCGTATCCGCTGTGGGGAATCCAGAGAAGGCGGAGAAAATAATGCTCTTTCAGCCAGTCCTGCCAGTTATCCAGCCAGATTTCATCCTTAACCGGTTCCTCCCGGACCAGAAGCCGGGTAAGGGGTTCGCATTGAAGTGTGATTTCGGTGAATACCCCCAGAAGGCCCATGGAGACCCGGAGTGCAGGCATATGCTCATGTTCGTTACCGTACTCCCTGATGTTTCCCCGGGCGTCCACTATCCGGCAGCCCACCATATATTCCGAGAGGGTTTTTCCTCCTCCGGATGTTCCATGGGTACCGGTAGATATTGCTCCCCCCAGGGTGATGCTGTCGTTATCCGGCAGACAGGGAATGGTCCAGCCAATATCTTCCAGGCTGCGAAGCAGTTCAGAGAGCAGTATTCCGCTTTCCACCCGGATTTGCATGCTGCTCCGGTCTATCTCAATAATTTGGTTATACCTTCGCATGTCGATGAGATCATCCGGACCGGCTACGATATCCGCCGAGGACTGGCCGGTGCCCAGAGGGCGGATGTTTGGGCTCCGTAATACGGCTTTCTGAATATCGCTCTCGGTGAGAGCTGAAGTTTTGACCTTATAGTTGTGGGTGATATTTCCGTTCCAGCTGATCCACTCGCCATTTTCGCTTCCAGTGGGAGCGGAAGCTGAGGGTTGCTGTGTCATGAACGCCTGTCCTTCTGAATCTGATGGGTATACAGTTCATTTGTGTGATTTTTTTTATATGCGATGATCATTCCGGCAATACCTGCGAGGATCATTGGGATGGTGAACAGCATGCTCAGGGTAAACCAGTCTCCTGCAATAATGGCCGAATGACTTGTGGGTTCCCGGTAGAACTCAATCCAGAATCGGAAAATTCCGTAGCCCAGCAGAAAAAGACTCACCACTGCGCCCCGGGGCTTGGGTTTCCCGATATTCCTGAACAGGAGCATCATGGCGTAGAGCACTATTCCTTCCAGTACCAGCTCGTAGAGCTGAACAGGGTGCCGGGGAAGGTTCACCATGGATTGGCCTGCCAGTACGGTCATTCCGGTTTCACGGATAATATCCTGGACCCAGGGAAGATCGGTGCTGAACCATTCGCTCCGGGGTACTGAATCGAAAACCATTGCAAGGGGAGATGAGCTGGGGCGCCCCCAGAATTCTCCGTTAATGAAATTTCCCAGCCTCCCGAAGGCAAGGCCGATGGGGGCGGGAATAATAATGAAATCCGCAAGATCCCAGTAATTCATTTTCTGCTTTCGGATGTAGAACCAGGGAATGATCAGAGCGGCTGCGAATCCTCCGAAGAAGTACATGCCCCCTTCCCAGACTGCCAGGATTTTGAGGGGATTTTGCAGATAGTATCCGGGGTTCACGAAGAGGGTGAAGCCCAGGCGGCCGCCTACCAGCACACCGATAAAAATCCTGATAAGGATTTCCATGAACTGGTCCTGGGTAAGGAGAACCTTGTTCCGCCGGATATGGTCCCAGACAAAAACGTATGCAAAAACGAAGCCCATCAAATAGGTCAGACCATACCAGCTTACCGCCAGAGGTCCGGGAAGATTCAGCAGAATGGGGTCAAAAACCGGAACCTGTAAATTTTTCATGTTGTACACCTGTAGTTCAATTAATTTGTCCCGCGGTAATGCATCGAAACAATGTGCCAATAATACCAAAACCCCATGTCCGGGGCAAACAATTTATCCCCTTCAGCGGCCGGCGCGATCTATGAAAAACCGTCAAACCCCGGTACACTGCGCCGGATTCGGCAGGTAGAGCATAGGTAACTATCGGCGGCGGCCAGAGGCCGGGTAAACAGACGGAGGCCGGGTAAACATACAGAGACCGGGTAAACATACAGAGACCGGGTAACCGACCAAGCCCGGGAAGCATACATTTGCCAGGCAGGTGAAGACAGATATGACACGGAAAGAGTACGAAAAAAGCCAGCATGAAGCCAATAAGCGGATCAAGCGTCTGAGGCGCCTCACCGGTTCGGCCATAGCCGATTACCGGATGATTGAGGACGGGGACCATGTGATGGTCGGCGTCTCCGGCGGCAAGGACAGCTACACCCTGCTTGAGATTCTTCTCCGCCTTCGGGAGGCTGCACCGGTGGATTTCCGGATCACAGCAGTGAACCTGGATCAGGGGCAGCCGGGTTTTCAGCGTGATGTAATTCCGGAATACCTGCAAAACAGAGGCGTCGACTATGAGGTTGTGAAGCAGGACAATTATTCAGTGGTGCAGCGGGTTATACCCGACGGAAAACCCGGCTGCAGCCTCTGCAGCCGTCTCAGAAGGGGAGCGCTTTACAGTACCGCAGCCCGCGTCGGGGCGGATAAAATCGCGCTGGGCCATCATCGGGACGATATCATCGAAACCCTCTTTTTGAATCTCTTCTTCGGCGGCACCCTCAAGACCATGCCGCCCAAGCTGCGGAGTGACGACGGCAGGCACGTTCTTATCCGGCCCCTCTCCTATGTGAAGGAGGCGGATATTGCCGCCTTTGCCCGGGAAATGAAATTTCCCATTATCTCCTGCGGCTTCTGCGTAAAGTATGAAAATAAGCAGCGGCGTATAATCAAGCAGATGGTGCGTGACTGGGAGAAGACCCACCCGGGAAGAGTGGAAAATATTTTCAGGGCCATGAGCAATGTGGCCCCCTCCCATCTGCTGGACGGCGACCTGTTCGATTTCAGTTCCATTTAGCTTTTCCATATAGCGTTGGAACAGGGGCCGCCGGCTGACTGCCTGCCATCTTCCTGCAGGGTGTGTGTGCCTTCCCGCAGAGTGTGTGTACTTCTGATCTACTACACGCCTGAAAAAAGGGTGAGCAGCATCCAGCTGAAAACTCCGGCGGTGACGGGGGTGAGGATCCACCCCAGAATAATCATCATGAGCATCGATGTATCCACCCTGAAATCTCCCCGGGCCGCTGCCACGCCGATTACCGCCCCTACTGCTGCCTGTGAACTGGAAACCGGAACCTGTACCGGACCGGGAAGGGAGAACAAAAACAGCGTCAGAGACACGGACAGCACTGCCACCAGGGCATTCTCCGGTGAGAGATGGTACAGATCAGAGCCGATGGTCATCATCACTTTCCGGGAATAACTGAGAATCCCCGAGGCAATTGCCAGCCCCCCGAGAAAAAACAGCGCCTGCACGGAACTCAGCTCAAGGGCAAAAATGCTGAATGAGGTAAACGGCGCCGATTCAACGAACACTCCCATCACGTTGGCGATATTATTCCTCCCCAGGCTGTACGCTCCGAATGCCCCTGCCAGAGCAAGGGCCCAGCGCAGTAGGAGGTCCTGACTGAACATGTGCAGGGAAAGCAGTTTGAGACATTTCCGGATTACCCGGTACAGGGCAAGGGAGAGTAAACCGGCCAATACCGGAGATGCAAGCCAGCTTGCGGCAACCGTTCCCAGGACATCCCAGTCCCCGGCTGTGGCAGTGTACACGTTCCATCCCAGGATTCCTCCCACAATAGCCTGGGTGGCGCTTACCGGCAGGCTGTGGCGGGTATAGAAAAGAATACACAGTGCCGCGGAGAGAGCCACCAGAAAGGCATGTTCAAGTTCCTGAATCTGACCCAGCCTGCCCAGTGTTTCGGAGGTCCCTCCCACGCCCGCCACGGCGCCTATTACCACGAAAACCGAACCGATTATTGCCGCCCTGCGAAAGGGAAGCATTCTGCTTCCAACGGCTGCGCCCAGGATATTTCCGGCGTCATTTGCTCCCAGACTCCAGCCCAGAAACAGACCGGAGCTCATCAGGAACAGAGTTGTGAAAAGATCCATATCCGTACCGTCCTCAGAATTCCCGTTTAATTGCCGCCACGGAAATACGGTCGGACACATCTTCCGCCACATCCGCAATGCTGGAAATATCCTCGATGATCCCCGAGAGCTGCATCTTTGCCGATAAGCGCTTTTCATCGGAGGTGAACACGGCTCTTCTCAGATTCTGTTCCAGGGTGTCCGCTTCGTGTTCATAGAACCTGATCTTGTTCAGATAATCCTGAACCTGCTCCGGTTTATTAAGATATGCCTTGGATGCCCGGACGGTGTAGTCTACACTCAGCCTGGCCGCTTCTGTGAGATCCAGAAGCCCCTCCCGAAGATAGTCGGGGATAAACGGGCGCTCAATGAATATCCGCATGGCACAGTGCTTGATGCTGTCAATAACCTTGTCGATGTTCTCCAGTATGCTCAGAACATCCCCGCGGCTCTCCGGGATGAGCATTTTGGTATAAAGTTTGTAGCGGATGTCCCTCCGGATCTCATCGGCGTTCTTTTCCAGATCGGAAAGGCTCTCCATTCTTCTGGTAAACTCCTCATCCCGGTCATGGTAATAATCTTTCAGTGCCTGAGGTAGCATGAGAGAGGCTTCTTCTATTGAATTTAAATAGCGGTCGAAGTCTGCGATGAGGCTTCGGGTTTGCTTGAGTACGGATTTCATGTATGCTCCTTCTTTTCCGGAGACCATGCTGTTTCCTGACATTCAGGGTGAGCCTGTGTTCTTCGGTACCGTACTTACTATGATATCAGCAGATTGATATGTTTGCAGATTATGAAATAAAAACAGGAGCAGTTTGTATGAAATTCCCAAGCCATTCGGTAGTTACGTCATTGTTGGCCCTGATTCTCATCGGGTCCGATCTTACAGCCCAGTCGGGGGGATCCTCCGCCCTTCCGGAACAACCCGGTGGGCCGGAAGATTCGTGGCAGCAGCGGGATATGAAGGCAGATCTTATTGAAGGGTATATTTCCAGCGGAAATCCGGATCACAAGCTGGAAGCCCTGGATTGGATATCCAGAATGATAGAAGAGGACACAACAGCTTCTGAAAATATCCGGCTGGCAGAGCAGCTGGAAACCCTTGCTCTTGAGCCTTTTCTCAATCCACGCCGGGAGGGAATGGTTCCTACCCTGGAAAACGATCATCCTCTGGTGCGCAAAAAAACCGCCGTGGTGCTGGGAGACCTGGGCGGCCAGCCTGCGGCTGATATCCTTGTGAACATGCTGAAGCTGGAGGGTAACCCGGACGTTCTCAAGGATGTAATGTATTCACTGGGCAGGATTGCCTTGAATGAGAACATGGAGGTAACCCGTCAGATCGGCACCACTCTCCGGAGCATGGACCGCAGGGGTGAAGTGGACAACGAGCTTGCCTATGCCAGTCTCTTCGCCATACACCGGATCGCTCTGAATGAACTCCCCTCCGGGGACGAGCAGATCTATGATACGCTTCTGCTGCTGTATGATGAAAAATTCAGCCGTCTGGTTCACGAAAAAGCCCGGGAGGTGCTGGAGCTGCTCTGGAAAGCCTGATCCCCCCTCCCCCGGGGGGTGACTGCATTCATTCCCCACAATGTGAAGCTATTGGTATAGAATGGAATTATGCATTCGTACTCAGGAGCGGGTTCTGTGAGGGATATTTCCGGGAGAAACGGGGTGCTTAATACGCCCCTGTTTATCGCCATACATCTGATCATGATAATTCTTTTTGCAGTGGATACGGTTACCAGAACGGAACTGAGTCCCCTGGGGGATCCTGATGCGGTTTACGACTGGTCGGCCCTGGGGCTTATTCTGGTGCTGCTGCTTATCGGCCTCCGTTTCCGGAAAATCCAGTATTCAGTGCTGAGCATCAGCCTTCTGGTGACCAGCCTTAACATTCTTCTTTCAATGTCCCGGAGTCCTGAGCCGGGACTCATTCTGGATATTCTGATTCTCCTGTCAATTTCCGTTCTTCTCTCCCTCTATTTTGCCTCCATGGTGGGTATCAGTCACGGGGTGATTACCGCGGTGATGTTCGCCCTCTATATTTTCCGCTACTCCGATGAGCTCATGTGGTCCAGCCGGAATATCGTAGTGCTGGTGGGGGTGTACATTACACTGATAGTTCTGGTAGGCCATTTCGTAAAGAAGGTGAATGAGTTTTTCACGGATTACCGCAGGCTGCAGCGAAGAAATGCCCTGCTGTCCGATGAAGCGGGGCGGAATTCCGTTCAGAATGAGATTAACGGCCTTCTGATTCGGATGAGTCAGCCCCTCTATGTTAAGACCGGAAATGCACTCTCCACCCTGGAAAACTTTACTGGAGTGATGAAAGAGATAATTGATGATGACCGTCTGACGGAAAAGCAGCGGGACCTGAGCATGGAGCTGAGCAGTTCGCTGAGCTGGCAGCTCACCGGTATTCACCACATCATCCGGGGGGTCAGCGATCTGAACGAAATAGAACCTTCACAGGAGGCTGAACCTTCCTGCAACCCGGTTCAGCTGAGCCGCTCCCTGTGGGATGATATGACCGAAGGATTTTTCAGCCGTGGCGATGCTCCCGGATTGCGGGTCAGCGGCAGCGACATGTGGCAGATATCTTCCCGGGAGTTCAGAATCATGATCAACGGACTGTTCAGACATGCAATTTCTCTTGTGAAGCAGGATGCCCCGGCTCATGCTTCTTTTGATTTGATATTTCGCAGCCGGGTAAACGGCTATGCCATTGATTTTTCCATGCACAATGTACTGAGAACTCCGGAGCCCTGGGAGGGCAGTGCTCTTATGCTCAGCGAATATGCCGTGCGCATCCTGTTTTCCGGCACGATTCAACGGAGGGAAGATGAAAAGGGAAGCCATATTCATATAGATTTGCCAAAAAGCTGATTCATGCTATACTCCGCTCATGCAGAAGGTGAACTATGTCTTTACCATCGGATATAAAGACGACCAGGCCATAGTGGATAAACGGCTGAAAACACAATACCGGAAATTGAGTACCATGGAACTCTATGAAGAGGGGCTTTTGAAACCCGCCGTTGCTTCAGCAATCTTTGAGAAAGAGGAGGGCCGGGACGAAGAATTGACGGCCCTTATACAAAGGATGGAGCAGGACATGGGTGAGAAGCTTGATGAGGCAGTGCTTCGAAAAGTGTACGGAATTTCCTTCAACCCCGGAGATCTGGAGAAGGTTTTACTCCTTTAGACTCCTGCTGTGACTCCAGAGGCTGAGCTTAGCTTGACTGTGAGTAGTCTACATGATACTTTTCCCCAAATCTCTATATTAATTATAAGGATGCTACATAATGAACTCCCTATTCGAGACTTTCAATCTTCTGCAGGCTGCTGCACCCCAGGGTGGAAGCGGGCAGTTGATTTCAACTCTGGTCATGTTCGGTCTGGTATTCCTGATTTTCTATTTTCTGATTATCAGACCCCAGAATAAACGCCAGAAAGAAACCAAGCGCATGCTCGATCAGCTGAAAAAAGGCGACAAAATACAGACCATCGGCGGAATCCGCGGAACTATTCTTTCTGTGAAAGAAGAAACCGTGATCGTGAAGGTCGATGATGACGCCAAGCTTGAGTTTGTCCGCTCTGCCATCGCCAATGTCATCAATCCTGAAGACAAGGCGGCAGACAAAGCAGATAAATCGGGCGAAAAAGCCGATAGCAAAAAAGAAAACAAAAAAGAAGCAAAATAACGTTTTTTGAACAGTATCGGGGTCGGATGTTGTAATCCGGGCCCGTTCTGTGTTTAAAAGATTTTGCTTGGAGAAAGGTATCATGAACAAAAGATTTAGATTTATCTTTCTTCTTGTGGTAATCGGGCTCGCCTTCCTTCTTCTATATCCCACCATCAACTGGTATTTTATGGTTCCTGAAGATGTGAAGACGATAACCTCCGGTTCCCGGGAGGAAATTAGGCGTTTTGCCCAGACTGAGGCCGCTGCGGATCTTGGAGAGCTTACCGAGCTGATCCGTGATGATGAGAATGCTCAGGTTCCCCAGAGTCTTGAACATGTTCAGGATTTGGCACGGGAAATTCTCCGTGCGGAAGATGCCGATCTTCCTGAAGCCTGGACCGTGCAGGATGTACTGGCCGCTTTCAGAAGCGAGGATGATGCGCTTCGCAGGATTGAGGATTATTATCGACAGGATATCATCTCCCTGAAGGAACAGAAAAACCGGATCATTAATCTGGGTCTGGATCTTTCCGGCGGCATTAATGTGGTTCTTGAAGCCGATGTGGACAGCCTCACCGAGCGTCTGGGCCGTGAACCCAGCGAAGAAGAACTTTCCACCGCCATCGACCTGGCTCTGGAAATCCTCAATAACAGGATCGATACCTTCGGGGTAACCGAGCCTATCATCCGCCGACAGGAAGGAAGCAACCGGATTGAGATCGAAATTCCCGGTGATAACGACCCCGAACGGGTAAACGCCTTCCTGATGGGCCGCGGCAGTCTGAACCTGCAGATCGTGGATGACGAAGCAACCGAGGAACTGGTTGCATTCCAGGAGCAGTTCCGTTCACAGAACAACGTAGATTGGGATCCTGAGCGGGATGCCATTCCCGAGTTTGTTCCAGCGGGTGCTGAAGTGCGTCCCTACGTGCAGAAAGACGAGTACGATATTGATTATGTGGTGCGCTACATCGTAACCAAAGAAGACAGCGCCAGCGTACTGGACGGTTCACATATAGAAGAGGCCGACACCAGCTCCGATCAGCTCACCGGCCGCCCCACAACTATTTTCCGCCTTGATAATGAGGGTGCAAATCTCTTTCAGGATCTTACACGAGACAATGTGGGAAGCTCTCTGGCCATCGTAATGGATGGTAAAGTGCGGGCATATGCCCGGATTTCAGAAGAGATTCCCGGGGGCTCTGTACGGATAACCGGCTTCACCAGGGAGGAATCCCAGAATATTGCCACCGTGCTGCAGACCGCCGCTCTTCCTGTTGATCTGGTGATTGTGAATCAGCAGAGTGTGGGTGCCAGTCTCGGACAGGATGCAGTTGATGCGGGTATCCGGGCAATCATGTACGGTCTTATTGCGGTGATTATTTTCATGCTGATCTACTACAAAGGGGCGGGTATCATTGCCACTTTGGGCCTTACGCTGAATCTCTTTTTCATCGTATCACTGCTTTCGGCTTTCAATCTCACCCTTACCCTTACCAGTATTGCAGGTCTTATCCTGACGGTGGGTATGGCGGTGGATGCCAATGTGATTATCTTTGAGCGAATTAAGGAAGAATACAGACTGGGAAAAACCGCCGCTGCTTCGGTTCAGGCGGGATACAAAAAAGCGTTCTGGACCATTATGGATGCCAACCTCACAACGGGAATTGCGGCCGTGCTGCTTTCATTCCTGGGTACGGGACCTATTCAGGGTTTTGCCGTTACTCTGAGTGTGGGTATTTTCAGCTCCCTGTTCACTGCGCTGTGGATCTCCCGTCTCTTCTTTAATATCTCCACCGAAGGTCTCGGCCGTGAAAAGCTGAGCATCAGCTGGAGGACGAAATAATGAAACAAACCATACAATTTACCAAATACCGCCTTCCCATGATTATCCTTTCCGCCCTGCTTCTTGCAGGAGGTCTGGCAGGAACCCTGCTGCAGGAAGGGTTTAATCTGGGTATCGATTTCCAGGCCGGACTGAATCTCAGGGTTGAGCTGGATGGAGATGATCTGGGCACCGGTGAAGTCCGGGATGCTCTTTCCTCTTTTGAAACCGTTCAGGTGCAGGTGCTGGGCGACCCCCAGCTGCAACGCTTCTCAATCCGTCTTCAGGACAGCGGTGAGGTGGAAAATTTCTCTCTCACCATGCGCAACCGGGTAACAGAAGCTCTTGCCCAGGCCTTCGGAGACGGTTCCGTGGAAGTGCTGGGTGTTGACTATGTGGAGCCCCGCTTCGCAGCAGACCTGGCGCTGAACGCCACCATTCTGGTGGTGGCAGCCATGGGCTTTATCCTGCTGTATCTGTGGATCCGGTTCCGGATGGCCTATGCTCTCAGTTCCCTTGCGGCTCTGGTGCACGATATCGCATTTATGGTGCTGTTCATCGGTACGTTTCAGATCGAGGTTACCTCGGCCACAATAGCTGCGGTTCTCACCATCATCGGGTACTCGCTGAACGACACCATCGTTATTTTTGACCGGATACGGGAAAACGAGAAACTTCTCAACGATTCTGCTTTTCCTCAGGTGATCAATGTTTCCATTACCCAGAGTCTCAGTCGTACGGTAATCACCTCCCTGACCACTCTGCTTGCGGTAACATCAATTTACATATTCACCACCGGGCAGATTCAGGATTTTGCTCTCAACATGATTGTGGGTGTACTTGTGGGTACCTATTCATCTGTGTTCGTTGCAAGTCCCACTCTGCTGGCCCTGAGTAAAAACAAGCGCATTAAAGTGCGTACCGAGCAGAAGGAAAGCAAGGCCCCTGCAGTTGCAGGAGATGCACCCGAAGCCGGTGCGGCTCAGGTTGACAGCTCCGCTCTGAAAGAGCAGCTGAAAGCTCAGAGAAAGAAAAAGAAAAAGAAATAACCATTTCTCCCCGGATGGTTTCTGGAAATCCGGGATGCTGCCGCTGAGATGCGGTGATGGGCCGGTGCATCCAATGCGATGTGCCGGTCTTTTTTTTTGCCTCTTCCGGGAGATGTTCCATCCGGCGTCTGCCGGCCATGTTTGCATTTATGGGAAGTGGCCGAGGCCCCGGTTTTCAGCGGAAAAAATCCTTGCTGTGCCGGGGGAAAATCGTAATATTTTAGGTATACCCAAAGCCCCATTGCCCCGGCGTATTTAAGCCGGTGACTGCGTGGGAAACCACACACCGTAACCGCCCGATCCATATGAGGGGAAATCCGGGGGCGGTGAAAAGAGGAACATGTAATGAGTGATGAGACACAAACCTATCAGACGTATAACGGCAGCGGAAAAGCACTTGAGATGCTGGAACACATCGGTTCCCGGAAAGCCGGGCGCCGCCTGACAGAAAAACCCATTGGGGATGATGTATTATTGAGAATCCTTGAAGCTGCAAGGTGGGCGCCTAGCTGCAGCAACAAGCAGCCCTGGCGCTACAGGCTGTGTACCGGTGCGGACGCGGAAAAAATCCGGGAAGCCCTTTTGGGCGGTAACTACTGGGCGGATTCCGCTCCGGCCTACATCGTGGCGGCGGTTGACCGCAAAGCCAGCTGTAATCTCAGCGACGACAGGGAGTATGCACTGCTGGATCTGGGATTGAGCATGCAGAACATATTTCTGCAGGCCCATGCAGAAGGTCTTGTGGCACACCCGATGGCCGGAATGGATCCCTTCAAAGTGAAGGAATTGTTCGGTATTCAGGATAATTTTCGTGTGATGGCGGTTATTTCCCTGGCTTACCCCGGCGGAGACCGGGAGCTCAGCGAAAAACACGAGGAACTGGAACAGAACGGTCAGGTGCGAAAGCCCATGAAGGAAATTCTGTTTAACCCTGAAGTGCTTGATTCCCTGAACGGGTAGCCCATGGAACCTGTTCTGTATTATCAGGAAGTGCGTCCCGGCGATGCGTCAGCTTCCCGGAGTCTGCCGCCCCTGGTGATTGTTCACGGTCTGTTCGGTTCGGGTGATAACTGGATGAAACTTGCCCGCCGCTTTGCCGGACAGCGCAGGGTGTTTCTGGTTGACCTCCCGAACCACGGATGTTCGAAATGGACGGAACGTGCGGATTATCACGCCAGCGCCCGTGAGCTTGCAGCCACTCTGGAGAGGATCAGAGGGCGGGAGTTTTCCGATGATGAGGAGTTTGACGGCTTTCTCCTCCTGGGACATTCCATGGGCGGGAAGGCGGTCATGGTGCTCGCCCTCAGCCTGTGGGGCGATCTTGAGCCTCCCGGCGATGTGACGAATCTCCTTTCGGGAATTGTGATAGCCGACATCGCCCCTGTGGAGTATCCCCGCAGTCATGACAGTATTTTCAATGCACTGGAAAACCTCCCCCTGGAGAAGCTTGAGAGCCGGCAGGATGCCGACAGGGAATTGAAGCAGAGCCTGCCTTCAGGGGTGTTGCGGGCATTTCTTCTGAAAAACCTCTATCGGGATGACCGGGACCGGTTTGCCTGGAAGCTGAATCTGAATGTTCTGCACCGGGATTACCCGGAAATTCTGGGGTTCCCCGATCCGGGAAACCGGGTATCCACCCTTCCGGCTTTGTTTCTCCGGGGCTCGGAATCTGATTACATCGTGCCGGAGGAACACCGAAGCATCATCTGGAGGCTCTTTCCCCGGGCCAGGATGGAGGAAGTTTCCGGCGCAGGCCATTGGCTGCATGCAGAACAGCCTGAAAAGGTGTATAACATAATCATGGAACAGTAGCCCGGGCATACGGCTCATCCCGGGGGAAACACATGTCCCGGAACCGGCGATGTACCCGGGGCACATATCAAAATACCAAACAGGGCGGAGTTATGGCAGAGATGATCAAGGCGCAGGACGGATGTATGTTTACTTCCGGTGACCTGAAATTTTATCCCGGAAAGGCGCTGCCCTTTGGTGCAACGGTCACGCCACAGGGCGTACAGTTCTCCATATTTTCACGCAATGCAACTGCCGTCTGGCTCCAGCTCTATGATCATGAAACAGATGGAACTCCCGCCCACGAAATCGAGCTGGCCCCGGCTGTAATAAAACGGGGGATTGCTGGCATATCACCATTCAGGGTCTGAAGAAAGGTCAGCTGTATCTGTTCCGGATGGACGGGCCGTATGATCCGGAGCAAGGGATGAGATTCAACAAACACAAGGTGTTGATAGATCCCTATGCCAAGGCCCTCACCGGAGGATTCAGGTGGAACCTGAAAGAAGCCTTCGGATATATCCCCGGCGATGAAGCAGATGATCTATCGTATTCAACCGACGGGGATGCAGGGGTAATGCCCAAATGCGTGGTTATAGACGACGACTTTTCATGGCAGGGGGATCAGCCCCTGAATTATCCTCTGCGAAATACCATTATTTACGAGAGCCATGTGCGGGGGCTGACCCGGCACCCAAGCGCCGCGAAACGATTCGGGGTGAAGCATCCCGGTACATTCAGGGGCGTTACCGAAATGATACCCTATCTCCGGGAGCTGGGAATAACCAGTCTGGAGCTGCTGCCCGTACAGGAATTCGATGAGTTTGAATATGAGGACCGGCACAATCCTGCCACCGGGGAGCCTTTGAAAAATTACTGGGGATATTCTTCCATCGCCTTTTTCGCCCCAAAGGCCAGCTATGCCTCCAGGAGCGACGGAGGCGCCCAAGTGAATGAGTTCAAGGAGATGGTGCGTCAGCTCCATGCCGCGGGGATCGAAGTGATCCTGGACATCGTCTTCAATCACAGCGGTGAAGGGGACCAGATGGGGCATACCTTCAGTTTCCGGGGTATCGATAACCGCATTTACTACATGCTTGCGCCAAACCCCCGCTACTACATGAACTACTCCGGCTGCGGCAATACTCTGAACTGCAACCATCCTGTGGTTCGGGGGATGATTATTGAAGCCCTCCGATACTGGGTCCAGGAGATGCACATTGACGGGTTCCGGTTCGATCTTGGGTCCATCCTCGGCCGGGATAAGAACGGTGAGCTGATGGATAATCCGCCGGTTCTGGAGAGGATTGCGGAGGATCCGGTGCTCCGCGATACCAAAATCATTGCCGAAGCCTGGGACGCCGGCGGGGCCTACCAGGTGGGCAGTTTTCCCGGCGGGCGCTGGGCGGAGTGGAACGACCGCTATCGGGACGAGATCAGGGCATTCTGGAAGGGCGACTGGCACCGGGTGAGTGATTTTGCCACCCGCTTCAGCGGCAGTGCGGATCTGTATCTTCAGACCGGCCGAAAACCCTTCCACAGTATCAACCTGATCACCGCCCACGACGGATTCACCCTGAATGATCTGGTGAGCTATAACGGCAAGCACAACGAAGCCAACGGTGAGCAGAACCGGGACGGTCACAATCACAATCTCAGCTGGAATTACGGTCATGAAGGACCCAGCGACGATCCCTATATTGCTCAGACCCGGAATCAGATGGTGAAAAACTTCCTGGCAACCCTCATGCTCTCCAGCGGAACCCCCATGATGCTTGGGGGGGATGAGCTGCGGCGGACCCAGCAGGGTAATAACAACGCCTACTGCCAGGACAATGAAATCTCCTGGTACGATTATGATTTCCTGGATGCCCACGGGGACGTGTACCGCTTTGCAAAGCATCTCATCAATTTCCGGAAGAGTCATCCTGCCCTGCAGAGGCAGGAGTTTTTTGTGGGAAGAGATATCTCCCAAAACCAGGTCCTGGATATTACCTGGTTCAACGAAAACGGGGACCCGCCTGACTGGAATAGGAAGGATAATGTTCTTGCTCTCCGGATAGACGGCAGCCGCCGTGAAATCCATGCGGACAGGGATGACTGTGATCTGCTCATGTTCTTTAATGCAAGCGGAGAAAACCGGGATTTCATGGTTATTCAGCCCAAACCCGGTCAGCGATGGCATCGGGTCATAGACACCCGGCTCCCCAGTCCCCGGGATATTCTGGAGCCAGGAGACGAGGAGTTCACCCAGGAGCTGTCAACCTATCTGGTATATTCCCGTTCCATGGTGGTGTTTATTGCAAAATAAATCGTCAAGGTGATGATGCAGGCCGATGGTACCATTCACAACCTGGATCAGGGTGGTCCGGCGGTTCCATCGCTGTGACGCAGGAGCCGGTGGTTCCCTCAGGCATGTCGGCGCAACCGATTGCTCCGGAATCTGCTCATGCCTGAGGTACTGGGGAGTGTATCAGCTCAGATCCCTCACGTGCACATATGATCCAGGCTCGTAATTCCTGAAATCCATTTCTGCGATGGTATTGCCGATCTCTGTTGCCGTTTTCACATCTCCGTTCCTGGAGGCGGAACGGAAGTACTCCGCGTTTGGGAACTGCGCATCGTTCTGTGCCCTGAGGGTTTTCTGCATGTCCGTCTCCACCATTCCCGGTGAAATGGACAGAACCTGGATTTTCTGCCTGCCTGCAGAGAAGTCGGCGCTGCTTGTCATGCTTAATAGATTCACGGCCGCCTTGCTCATGGAATAGACGCCGGCTCCGCTCATGGGGCCTTTGCTTGCACCGGAGCTGATATTCAGAATGATCCCCTCCCGGTTTAACGACGGGGTGTCCAGTGATTCCAGGGTTTTGCAGAGCCAGTCGCTGAGAAGGGCGGGGGCTATGCAGTTCAACACGAAGGTTTTCTGTGCATGTTCAGACCACTCAAGGGTGTCAGGAATGCTTCCTATGGGATGGATCGGTCCCAGTGCGGCGGCGTTGTTTACAAGAATTACCTCGAGTGATTCCTGTTCAGATTTGCTCAGCGCCGAGTAGCAGCTGTGAAAATGTTCTGTCAGCTCTGCGAGCAGGGGTGTGATGTGTGCGGTGGAGGAGAGGTCGCCGCTCACCGGGTGAAAAGAGGCGGTTTTTCGGTTCAGTTCCGCAGAAGCCTCGGGATCCTCGCTCCGGGCTATGGCGAGTACACTGAGGTTTTGTCCTCTGGTTCGGGCAAATCCTCTGAGAATGCCCAGCCCCAGACCTCTGTTCCAACCGCTGATTATGAGTATTGTCTTTCTGTTCATATACTGCTGAATTTTAGACTTCCTCCATGGGACTGTCAAATCCCGCCGGGGGGGATTGCATCGGATATTTCATTTTGAAAGACCGGAAACTTGACAGCACTGTGCATCTGCGACATATTTAGTTTCAACAGCGCAGGATATCCACCGTGATATCCGGTATGAAGACGAGTACCTGGTGACATTCCGTCCTGAGAGAGAGAACCCGAGGCTGAGAGGTTTTCGTCGGATATCCGGGGAAAACCCCTTCACAGCTGCGCCGGGGAACCTGGGGCGTGCAGGCGGGAACGTGAACTTCCACTCCTGACAGCCAGTCGGTAGTAACCGGTGCCGTTATTCCACGTTACGGAACGATCCCGGGGCGTACCGGGCGGCACAGACCGTCCTGAGCGTCAACAGGCAGCCGACTATCGGTTTCCTCCGTCCGGGAGCGAGTGCCCGGTTGAACCGGGAAATAAGGTGGTACCGCGGAAGGTCGTTGATCTTTCGTCCTTATGGCATACAGCAATATTGCCCTGCCGGGGAATGCTGTGGCTCGGTACAATCCAGCCTGATTCAACAGTATCCCATACAACGGCGCCGGGCAGACACCTTGAGGAGGTGTGTATGTCTGAGGCAGCAGTAGCAGAAAAGCAGAACGATGCCCAGAAGCATGAGGACCGTTTGTACCGGATCCGCCACACAGTAGCTCATGTGATGGCAGAGGCAGTACTGAAGAAATTTCCCGAAGCGAAAGTCGCAATCGGTCCTCCCATTGAAAACGGTTTCTATTACGATTTTGAGCTCCCTGAAGCGTTGAAGGAAGAAGATCTCCCGGAAATCGAAAAAACCATGCAGGAGATCGTGAAGGGTAAACACGATCTGGAAAAGCGGGTGATCAGCCGGAAGGAAGCCAAGGAGCTGTTTGCCCATCAGCCGTACAAGCTGGAGCTGGTGGATGCAATTCCCGATGGCGATGAAGTGAGCCTCTATTCGGTGGATGATTTTACCGACCTTTGCCGGGGTCCCCATGTGGAAAACACCCGGGAAATCAACTGGAAGAGCTTCAAGCTTCTCCGGATTGCCGGTGCGTACTGGCGTGGCGATTCCAACAACACCATGCTCACCCGCATCTACGGTACCGCCTGGGAAGACCCCAAACAGCTGCGCTCCTATCTTGATCATCTCAAGGAAATTGAAAAGCGTGACCATAGAAATCTGGGCCGGGATCTTGAGCTCTTCCATATAGAGGAGGACAATCCCGGGCAGATTTTCTGGCATCCCAAGGGCTGGTCCCTCTACCTTGAAATTCAGAACTATGTGCGCAAAAGCATTGCAGCCCAGGATTACCGGGAGGTGAATACTCCCTCGGTGATGCCCAGGGGACTGTGGGAGCGTTCGGGACATTGGGCCAAGTATCAGGAAAACATGTTCATCACCGAGAGCGAAAAGAATCTCTTTGCTCTGAAGCCCATGAACTGTCCCGGTCATATCGAGATCTTTAAAAAAGGTCTGAAGAGCTACCGGGATCTTCCCCTGAGAATGGCAGAGTTCGGTTCCTGTACCCGGAATGAGCCCAGCGGTGCTCTTCACGGCATTATGCGGGTTCGGGGTTTTGTGCAGGATGATGCCCACATTTTCTGCACCGAAGAGCAGATCGGTGATGAAGTGGGGCTGTTTGTTGATCTCCTGAAGGGAATGTATGCAGACTTCGGATTCACCGATGATAATATTATTGTGAAATTCTCAACCCGGCCGGAGGTAAGGGTGGGAGATGATGCCACCTGGGACCGGGCAGAGTCGGCTCTTGAAGCAGCATGTAAACAGGCCGGACTGGAGTACGAGGTAGCCGAGGGTGAAGGTGCCTTCTATGGGCCCAAGCTTGAGTTTACCCTTGTGGATGCTCTGGGCCGCCATTGGCAGTGCGGTACCATTCAGGTGGATTATCAACTGCCCTCCGACCAGCGGCTCAATGCCAGCTACATCGGCGAAGACGGGGAAAAGCATACTCCCATTTTGCTGCACCGGGCGGTGCTGGGGAGTCTGGAACGCTTTATCGGAATTCTCATAGAGCATTATGCCGGGGCGTTTCCGGTGTGGCTTGCTCCCGAGCAGATTAAAGTGATTCCTGTGGGGCCTGCATTTGAAGAAGGCGCTGCAAAAATCGCCGAGGAACTGAAACTCCAGGGTTTTCGGGCGGAGGCGGATCTGAGTGATGCCCGGATGAATGCCAAGATCCGGAAGCATCAGAAGCAGAAGGTTCCCTACATGCTGATCATCGGCGAACGGGAACTTGAAGAGGGAGCTGTGTCCGTGCGAACCCGTACCAATGAACAGATGAACGGCATGCCTCTGAAAGAATTCATCAGTTTCGTACGGGAGAAAATTGACAGTAAAGAAGTGCTGTAAGAAGAGTTCTTGCAGAATTACCGGCGCGGTCCAATGGATCGCGCCGTTTGCATTTTGGATGTATACTGAGAGTCTTCCAGAATATGGTGTTGAACATGTCTGTGTTGATTTACTCTGCAGGGGCATACATATCCCATTCCCCGATTACCGGAATGGATGAAATTTAATGGCTGACGAAAAGGAGGTCGCTGTGGCGAAAGATGTGAGGGCGAGTATGGACCGCCTGCTTGAAATCGGAAAAGATATTAAAACCTGGAGCGGTATCGGAGCCCTTCTGGGCTGGGATCAGGAAACCTACATGCCGGAGAAGGCAGTGGATGAGCGCAGCCGTCAACAGGCTGCGTTAAGCAGCCTGGTTCATGAGAAAATGACTTCAGGTGAAATCGGTGAACTTCTTGAGGATCTGGGTGCTGACGATGACAACCCCATGGGAGACGAATCCCGATGTGCGGATCTCAGCAGAACAGAACGGGCATTTATCCGCTACGTCCACCGAAGTTACCGTAAGGAGACCCGTCTGCCCGGCCGCCTGGTGAAGGAACTCTCCGAGACCCGGAGCAAAAGCCAGTCAGTATGGGCGAAAGCCAGACAGGAAAATGACTTTAAGAGTTTTCAGCCCTGGCTGGAAAAACTTATCGACCTGAAACTGGAGACCGCGGAGGCATACGGATATGATGATAACCCCTACGATCCTCTGCTGGACGATTACGAACCCGACATGAAAACCTCCGAAGTTCAGCGGGTATTCAGTGATTTAAAGGCGGATCTGGTTCCCCTGGTGAAGGCGATTGCTGAATCGAAGCAGGTGGATAACTCGTTTCTTACGAAACATTATCCTGCAAAGCTTCAGGAAGAGTTCGGGTACAAGGTGCTTGAAAAGCTGAATTACCCCATGGACAGGGGGCGTCTGGATGTAACCGCTCACCCGTTCACCACAGAATTGGGCAGCGATGATATCAGAATAACCACCCGCTATATGGAGGACTTTTTCAATTCATCCCTCTACAGCATTATTCATGAAGCAGGACACGGTCTGTATGAGCTGGGTATGGGTGATGATATTCGGGGTAACCTGCTGGCCGGAGGCACAAGCCTGGGAATTCATGAGTCCCAGTCCCGGACCTGGGAAAACCTGGTTGGACGCAGCCGGGAATTCTGGGAGTACTTCCTGCCCTCCTTAAAGAGCATGTTCCCCGAAAACCTTGACGGAGTTGACGTTGAAGCCATGTGGAGGGGGGTGAACAAGGTTGAGCCCTCATTTATCAGGGTTGAAGCCGATGAGGTGACCTACAGCCTTCATGTAATGCTCCGCTTTGAGCTGGAGCAGAAGCTGATCAACAGGAAGCTGGCCGTGAAGGATCTGCCGGAGGCCTGGAATGAGGGGATGAGGGAGCTTCTGGGAATTGTGCCGGAACGTGACAGCGACGGAGTCCTTCAGGACGTACACTGGAGTTTCGGTCTGTTCGGATACTTTCCCACCTACGCCCTGGGGAATCTGTACGGTTCCCAGTTCTGGAATACCATGGTAAAAGATATTCCCGATGTGTACACCCAAATGGCGTCCGGCGACTTCACCCGGATTCTGGCCTGGTTGAGAGAACACATTCACCAATACGGATCCAGCAAAACAGCCGGCGAACTTGCAATGGATATTACCGGTGAGCCCCTGAATGCCAGGTATTTTGTGGACTACCTGAATTCCAAATACAAAACGGTGTACAAGCTGGACTGAAGCATGTAGGATGCCATCTGCCCGGCGCGGATTTTGCGTCGGGGGCAGGTGGCAGCACCTGCAGAAATACTAGCGGAACCGGAAAATTTACCCTGTATTTTTTCCCGGAGTAATCCGATAATTGGGACAGAGATGCAGGTAGTACTATATCGACGAAACAGCAAAAATCAGCTCTATTATTACTCCATGGATGATCGTCAGCAATCGCTGTTTCATCCCCATGCGCTTACCATCCGCTGGGGAAGGAAGCCGGAAGGCGGCAGGGAGAAGCAGTTCTATTTTTCCAGCGAGAAAGAGAAGAACGCCAAAATACGTAGTCTCCTGAAAGCAAAACTCAAAGACTACCAGGTCCTTTACAGCTATTTCAAAGATTCAGCAGCAGGCACGAAAACTCCGGGCAAAGGCAACGGAGATTCCCTGGTGTCGCGAATATCCTGAATTCATTCGGGCGGGAGAGATCATTTTCCGGCCGCTATTCCCGAAAAATCATATCTGAAAAGCCGCCAATACCCGGTCGTACCTGAATGAAAATCCTTCACCGGAAACCGCTTCCTATGTATCCGGGTTAGATCTATCCGATTTGGATCGCAGGGCATTCCGCAGATCAAAAATGAAGTGGTAGATCTTTTCTATCAGCGAAAGCACCAGAACAGGGCTTACAATCCATTCCAGAACAGAGATGATTTCCCCTGAGTATGCAGATAGTGCCGGTATGAAACGGATGAGTGCCGCAGCATACATTGTCATGATGCCGAATATTGATGCCTTCGCCAGCAGACTTGAACTGTGCTCCTGCATTTTCTGATGCATCACGGTCATAACAGCCGCCGCAGCCCACTGGAAAAACAGGCGAAGCATCACCAGAATAAAGAACCAGTCGGGAAGAAGCTCATATATGATGTAGGCGATTGAGATTGATATCAGCACCGCAT